>CALGHC010000226.1 GCA_937915965.1 uncultured Myxococcales bacterium | reverse complement strand
GTCGGCGCCGGCACGATGAAAGCGGCCGGGCGGGGTGCGGTGGCCGTGCAGGTGCTCGGCGCTGTGTTCACGGTCGGCAGCCTGCTGATCGGCCAGATCATGATCATCGGTTGGAGTCTGCACACCTACGCAGAATCAGTCGGCGGCGAGGTCGACTGGAACACGGCCCTCACCGAGCTGCCGACCATGCTGGTCGAGAGCGGCGCCGACACCGCGTTTGCGCTCATCGGTGGCCTGATCGCCGCGTTCTACGCCGCGCGGCTGGGCAAGCGACCGGACCTGCGGGTTCAGATCGAGCGCTGACGGCAGATGGCTGTGCCCGTCGCGTCGTCCCCGGCAGCGTCCGCTACAACGCCCACTACAACGTCCACTACAACGTCCGCTACAACGTCCACTACAACGTCCACTACAACGTCCACTACAGCGCCCACTCGGCCCGCACACGCCCGTAGAAGGGGAACGGCTGGTCGTCGGCGTGGGCACGGATCTGTGTCGGGGTGTCGAGATGGGCGTCCGCGCCCGGGACCAGCGCGACGTAGGCGTCAACCATCGGCGGGTGATCGGGCTTGAGCGCGTCGACGTCGCTGTTGAAGCCCATCGACTCGACGATCTTGATGACCTCTTTGCGCACGTCGACCGTCACATTGAGCTGCCCCGACGCGCTGGCGCTGAGCTGGTCCCACGGCCAGACGACGTCCGCGTGGGGCAGCGCCATCGGCACGTAGCTTTCGTCCATGGTCGCGACCAGATGCACGCAACCGCTGGCCTCGTCGGCCGTCGCCGCGACGGTGACGCCGGTGCGGGTCGCGAAACGCCAGGTCGCCGCCAACGTGGCGCCGTCGGGACGCGGCAGCGGCGCGCAGACGCTCCAGCGCAGCGTATCAAATCGATTGGCGATCATCAGCGCGTGGGCCGTGATGTGGTCGGCGGCGTTGGCGACCGCCTCGATCACCGCGAGGATCAGCGCCCGCGGGAAGCTCTCGGTCATCGCGTCGGTGAAGCGGGCGACGTTGTCGAAATCTGCCGCCAGGGCGACGTCTTGGTGAAAGAGAAGCGACGACCGGTAGGGCGCGACCACGGCCATCGACAGCGTCGTCTTGATGTCGTCGGGGCGCGCGAAGGCCAGGAACGTCGGTGGGTGCATCTCCGAGCCATAGGGAGGATGACCGCAGTCGAAGACCCAGGCGCCGCGCATCAGCGAGCGGTCCCCCTTGGCCGGGAAGTAGCCGAGCTCCTTTCGCGGGATCGTGCGCAGCTCGATCTCCGCGTGGATATACGGAATCGCCTCGTCCTTGTGCTTGTGGCTGACGAAAGCGAACTGTGGGTCAAGGGAGATGTCGAGGTTGAAGTCGAAGCCGAACGGGTGGTCGGCGGTGACATCGTCGTTCGAGTCGTTGGTCGAGCGGACGACGCCGCCCAGCGAGATCTCAGGCTGATCCAGCGTGCGGAGCTCGGGGTCAGGACCCGAGATCACCGGCGACCAGTGCCAATCGACCTGAATGTTCTTGATCCCGTGCGTGAAGATCTCGCCGATGTAGACGCGGTTGATGTCGGCGGCGCACGCCCTCTGGTCCGAGCCGGCGAAGTCGGCCGGAATCAGGGCCTCGTTTGCGGCGGCGCCGGAGCCCTCGGTCCAGCTCAAGATGGGCCGGTCGGCCGGCACCTCGATAGCAGGACCCGTGTCCGCGCCAGCGGCGACGTCGACGGCGATGTCAGCGGCGATGTTCGCCGGCGTCGGGGTGTCGTCGCTGCACGCCGCCAGGGCGAAGCAGAGAGCGAAAAGGACACACAGGCCATTGGCGAGGCGGAAAGCATGCGTCATCGGACGACCTCCGGAGACAACAGCCCAGCGCGGGCGGCTCGCATGTTAGGGGCCGGCACGAAACAAGTCGGCGAAGCGAGAGCCTCGAGGCCGAGACAGCTTGCGAGCGCCCCCGCAGCGACCGACCGAGCCGTAGCGGCGCTACGGCGACCGAGGGAGCGAGGAGGAAAGCCGCAAGATGGCCGGCATCGTGGCTCGCAGCCGATCGGCTTGTTTCGTGACGGGCCCTTAGCGCGAAATGCGGCGTCTCGCGCGCGAGACTGACGAGAGCGATTCGAGAGCGACGGAAGAGAGACAGCCCAGCCTGTTTCTGCACCTGGCGGGGTCGAAAGCTGGCGCGGTACTCACGAGTGAGCCCGTTTCCAGCCCTCGACCCTACATGGGCCGACCCTACATGGGCAGGTTGATCAAGGAGAAGAGCTGACCTGCCGCCGAGCCGTGCAGCAACGCCCTTTCGCACGGGACGACGTCGAGGACTCTCGTTCAGGTCTACTCATCAACGCCGCACTCTTGACGAAACTAATCTCGGACTTTAGTTTCGCCGAATGTACCTGCCGAGACGCCTCAGAGCCACTTTCGACGCCGCCTGCCAGGGATTCCCGGCAGTGCTGGTCACCGGGCCGCGCCAGTCCGGCAAGACCACCTTCCTGCGCCGCACGCTCTCGGACGACGCTGGCTATGTCACCTTCGACGATCCCGTGGAGGTGGCGTACGCCCGTGACGACCCGAACGGCTTCCTCGACCGCTTCGCCGGCCGACCGGTGGCCCTGGACGAGATCCAGTACGTGCCCGAGTTGCTGCCCTACATCAAGATGCGCATCGATATGCAGCGACACATCTGCGGGCGGTTTCTCCTGACCGGTTCTCAGCAGTTCGCCTTGATGCAAGGAGTGACGGAATCGCTGGCGGGGCGGGTCGCAGTGCTCGAGCTGCTGCCACTGTCCGAGTTCGAGCTCGGCGTCGGCGACACCACGCTGGCACAGACATTGTGGTTGGGCGGCTATCCCGAGCCGCGCCTGAATCCGGCCATCCGCGACCTGTGGGTGCGCTCGTACTTGCGCACGTACCTGGAGCGGGACGTCCGCCAGGTGCGCGACATCCAGGACATGCGCGCTTTCGAACAGTTCCTGGGCCTGTTGGCGGCGCGGCACGGTCAGGAGTTCGAGAAAGCCTCCCTGGCCCGGGACTGCGGCGTGTCGCAGCCCACCATCGCTCAGTGGGTGTCGGTGCTGGCCGCCAGCTACGCGGTCTTCCTGCTGCCGCCGTGGCACCGCAACCTGGGAAAGCGACTCATCAAGCGCCCGAAACTCTACTTCCTGGACCCGGCGCTGGTGTGCACGCTCACGCGCCAGCCCTCGGCGGAGGCAGCCCGCGCGGGGCCCCTGGGCGGCCCGTTGTTGGAGGGCGTAGTGGTGGCCGAGGCGGTCAAGCTCTTCGCCGCCTTGGGGCAGTCGGCGCCCTGCTTCTTCTGGCGGGATCGCAGCGGCCTGGAAGTGGATCTATTGCTCGAGCTGGCGGGTGGCGTCGTGCCAGTGGAGATCAAGTCCACAGCCACGCCCACCGTTGGCCACACCCGCCCTCTGCGTCGCCTGCGCGAGCTGATCGGCGAGCAGTGCGCTGCTGGCCTGTTGGTCTGCAACATCTCCGAGCCCCGGGAGCTGCCGGGCGGCGTGATCGCGCTGCCCTGGCGTCACTGGCCCCGCTGGCTGGCGGAGACCGTGCTCCGAGCACACCCGTAACTCTGTGCCGATCAAGCGTACTCCGCGAAAGCTGGTAACTCCTTCGTGGTCCGCGAAGACCCGTGACAGGCCTCTCGGGGGCGCACGGGTAGGCTGCCCAACTTGACGCCCCACGCTCCCATCCCTACGGTCGCGACGCCTGGGAGGCCCTTACCCGTGATTCCCCTTCCGCCTGCCCCCGCCGATCCCGCCGCCGCCCTGTCTGCGTTCCTCGACTGGACCGCCCGCTCGGGCTTGGAGCTATACGACCATCAGGAAGAGGCGCTGCTCGAGCTCGCGGATGGCAACCACGTCCTGCTCGCTACGCCGACCGGTTCGGGCAAGTCGCTGGTCGCGCTGGCTTTGCATTACTTTGCGCTGGGCCGAGGCGAGCGCTCGTTCTACACGTCACCCATCAAGGCGCTAGTCAACGAGAAGTTCTTTGGCATGTGCGCGGACCTGCATGCCGAAAACGTCGGCCTGATGACCGGCGACGGCACCGTCAACCGCGACGGTCTGGTCCAATGCTGCACGGCCGAGGTGCTCAGCCAGATCGCCCTGCGCGAAGGCCGCGGCGCCGACGTGCACCACGTGGTCATGGACGAATTTCACTACTACGCCGACCGCGACCGGGGCATGGCCTGGCAGGTCCCCCTGCTGACCCTGACCGACACCCGCTTCCTCCTGATGTCAGCGACCTTGGGTGATACGGACGCCGTCGCCGAGGACCTGCGCAGGCGAACGGGCCGGCCGGTCAAGGTGATCCGCTCGACGCAGCGCCCTGTGCCCTTGGAGTTCGAGTGGCGCGAGACCACCGTCCAAGAGACCGTCACCGACCTGTGCGAGGCCGGGCGGGCGCCGCTGTATCTGGTCCATGGCAGCCAGCGCGACGCGGCGACCGAGGCGCAAGCCTTGACCAGCCTCAAGCTGACCAGCAAGGAGGGGCGCAACGCGCTGGGCGAGGCGCTCAAAGGCCAGCGCTTCGATTCGCCCTTCGGCAAGACCCTGCAGCGCCTGCTGCGCGCTGGGATCGGCCTGCACCACGCTGGCCTGCTGCCCAAGTACCGCCTCCTGGTCGAACAGCTCGCCCAGCGCGGCCTCCTGCAGGTCATCTGCGGCACGGACACGCTCGGCGTCGGGGTCAACATCCCGCTGCGAACCGTCGTGTTCACCCGCTTGTCCAAGTTCGATGGCGACCAGACGCGGCTGTACTCGGTGCGCGAGTTTCACCAGATCGCCGGGCGCGCGGGGCGCAAGGGCTTCGACGACATCGGCTGGGTGGTCGCCCAGGCGCCCGAGCACGTCATCGCCAATCAGCGCCTGGCGGCCAAGATGGGTCGCGACGGCAGGGCCGTGAAGTTCGTGCGCAAGAAGCCCAAGGGGCGCGGCTATGTGCCCTGGAACGCGGCGGCGTTTGCGCACCTGCAGACGGCCCAGCCTGAGGCCCTGCAGTCGGTCTTCCGCATCGACGCCGGCATGGTCATGTCGATGGTCAAGCGGCCGATGGGGTTGCGGGATCTGGTGCGTCTCATCGGTCTGTGCCACGACACCCCCGCGCAGAAGCTCGATCACCGGCGCGGCTTCGCGGCGCTCTTTCGTTCCTTGCGGGCTGCAGGCGTCATCGAGCTCGGCAGCGGCGACGGCGACGACGGCGGCGACGGCCGCGTTCGCCGCATCGCCCGCCCCGCTTCCGGCTTGCAGCGAGACTTTTCGCTGCACCACACCTTGTCGCTGTGGCTGGTGGAGGCGCTCGACCAGCTCGCCTGCCAGCACCGCGAAGAGGAGATGCCCCCCGATGCCTTCACCTACGACGCGGTGTCGCTGGTCGAGGCGATCCTCGACAACCCGATGCCGGTCCTGATGCGTCAGCGCTCGGCAGAGAAAGGCCGCCTGATCGGCGATCTCAAAGCCCAAGGCGTGCCCTACGACGAGCGCATGGAGCTGATCGAAGAGGTCAGTTGGCCCAAGCCGCTGGCCGAGTGGATCTACACCAGCTTCAACGAGTTCAGCCCGCGTCACCCCTGGGTCGGCGCCGAGGCCATCCGCCCCAAGTCGATCGTCCGCGACATGGCCGAACGTTGGTGCAGCTTTGACGAGTACGTGCGCGACCTCGACCTCGCGCCGGTCGAAGGGGTGCTGCTGCGCTACCTGACCAACGCCTTCAAGACGCTGGTACAGAACGTGCCCGACGATCTGAAGACCGACGACCTGATCGCGATCATCGGCTATCTGCGTGCGACGTTGGCGCGGGTGGACGCGAGCCTGATCGAGGAATGGGAGCGGCTGCGCGGCGGCGAGCTGAGCGCGCAGCTGCTCCCCGAGCTGCCGCAACGGCCGAAGGTCGTCGGCGTCACCGCCAAGGCGCGCGAGGCCGAGATGCGCGCGACCGCCATCGAGCTCGTTCGTTTGCTCTGTGACCACGACTGGCAGCGCGCGGCCGGACTGTTCGAGACCGAGCCTCGCGCCGACCTCGCTCCGGACGAAAAGATCGACGATTCCGGCCATGCAACCGGATGGACTGCTGAACAAATCGAGACCCTGGTCACGGACTGGGAGGCCGACCATGGCGCGCTGGTCTGGCAGCACAACATCCGGCTGAAAGGCAACGCCAATGTGCGCAAGGTCGGCCCGTGGTGGGAGGTGACGGTGGGGGTGACAGGCCAGCAGGACGACGGCGATCTGACAGTGCACCTGACGGATACGTCCAATGCGCTTGAACTGCAGATGATCTGAGCGTCGGAGAGGTGCGCTCGGTCTGGCGCTCGGGGCGACTACGCAGAGATTCGGATGGACAGCCCTTGGCCCGCTTCACCTCGCCGCGGCCGCTGCCCTACTGTGGTGCGCAGGTCTTGCCGTCGCCGGCCCAGTCGGGCTTGCAGGTGCACGTATAGTCGCCGTCGGTGTTCGCGCAGATTGCGGCGGCGTGGCACTCGGCGACGCCAAGGGCGCACTCGTCGACGTCGTCACAGATCTTGCCGTCGCCGACGTAGCCAAGGGCGCATTGGCACATGTAGTCGCCGTCAGCGTTGACGCAGCCGGCGTTGGCACCGCAGACGGCCTCACCGGTGACGCACTCGTCGACGTCGACGCAGATCTGGCCATCGCCTTCGAAGCCAGGCTTGCAGGTGCAGTCGTAGCTGCCCACGGTGTTGGTGCATTCGGCGGCGAGGTCGCATTCGGCGGCGCCGGTCTGGCACTCGTCGACGTCGTCACACGCCAAGCCGTCACCGATGTAGCCGATGTCACACTGGCACAGGTAGCCGCCGACGTCGTTGCTGCACGTCGCGTGCGGATCGCAGTCGGCGGTTCCCGCCTTGCACTCGTCGACGTCAACGCAGATCTGGCCGTCACCCTCGTAGCCGTCGTTGCAGGTGCAAGTGAACGAGCCGATCGTGTTGGTGCACTGAGCGGCGAGGTCGCATGCCGCTGCGCCGGTCTCGCACTCGTCGACGTCGACGCAGTCGCCGTCGCTGTCGGCATAGCCGTCCTTGCAGACGCAATCGTAGCTGCCGACGGTGTTGCTGCAGTCCTGGGCCAGGTCGCAGGCACCAGGCAGGGTCGCGCACTCGTCGAGGTCGTCGCAGGTCGCGCCGTCGCCCACGTAGCCGTCGTCGCAGGTGCAGACGAACGAGCCGTCGGTGTTCGAACATTGGGCGTTGGGGTCGCAGCCGGCCTCTCCGTTGGCGCACTCATCGATATCGGTGCATCCATCCGGCGCCGACGCCAGACCATCAGGACAAACGCAGACGTAGGATCCAGCGGTGTTCTCGCAGAAGCCTGGCTTGGCGCAGGGCGAGACCTCGGCGCTGCACTCGTCGAGGTCGGCGCAGGTGGCGCCGTCTCCGTCGAAGCCCGCCTCGCACGCACAGGTCGGCACCACGGTGTCGCCGGGTGTGCACGATGCGTTCGAGCCGCAGCCGCTGGCGCCAAGCAGGCAAGCATCAAACGCCGCCAGGGTCACGGAAGCCTCGGCGGGCGGACCGATGGCCTTGCCGTCAGTCGCTGTCGCGACGCAGGTCACCGTATCACCGGCATGGACCGGAACCACCTGCTGCCAGGCGCCGTCAACGATCGCGGCGAGCGCCAAGGTCGCGGTGGTCACTGGCTGCGGCAGCGGCGCGCCGTTGACCGTCCAGGACCATCCGTAGCTGACCTCGTCGTCGTCGATGTCGACCGCGGCGACCTGCACGACGCACAGCAGCACGCTGGCGACGTCGGCCGGGTCGGGTTCAACGGCCACGGTCGGTGCGCCCGGCGCCGTGTTGGCGATGACCACGGTGGTCATGGCCACGGGGCCGTCGCTCTGGCCGTCATTCGCGAACGCCCGCACCTGCCAGGTGTCGCCCGCGTCGGTTCGCGCCGCTGGCACGGTCGTTCCGGTGAGATCGGCGACGACCGCACCGTCGAGGCGCCACTGCCACGTGTAGGCTGTCGCCTCGTCCAAGGTGCGATCGACGTCGCTGGCGGGCGCCGCCAGTACTGCGGTGAGGTCGTCGGTCGTGTTCGGCATCGCCGGCTCGATGATCAACGTGGGCGCGCCAGGCGGCGTGTTGACGAAGATCTCGCGGCTGGCCGAGGCGGTCCCGCCCATGCCGTCGGAGACCTCGAAGGTCAGCGTTTGCTGGCCGGCGGGCAGGTCGTCAATAACGACGGTGACCGTGCCGTCCGCCGTCGCCCAGATCGCTGGCACCGAGGGTTGCGGGCCAGGGGCTGCCGTGAGGGAGACCGCCAGCATCTCGAGATCGGTCTGATCGTCACCCACCATGGCGCTCAGCGTGACCGCCGCGCCGAGCTGCACGACCGTGTCCGGCGCGGGTTGCTGCCACAGCACCGTCGGCGCCTGGTTGTTCTTCGGATCGGGGAAGCTGACATCGCCGACAACGAACCCGTCGAGACCTTCGACGTCGAAGCCGACGCCATCGGTTCCGCCGATGTCGGTACCGGCGCCGTCGTCTGGCGCGTCGGCCTGCGCGGTGGCATCCGAGCCGAGCGCGTCGTCGCCTTCACTCTCAAAGGAGTCGCCGCAGCCGGAGCAGACGGCCGACATCGCCAGCGCTGACAACACCGCCAACACCGCCAACAACTGGAGCGCTATCTGTCTCGTACCGGTCATTCGCCCCGACCTCCCGATCGCGGGCACCTGCGCCGCTCGGGCCCGAATGGCACCGATAGCGCTGCGCCCATGGCCGCGCGCGCAGCCGGCGATCCCGTCGGGCCTGCCGCCGCGCCTGTGATGGTTGTCGTTCCGCTCCTGCCCGGGGCTGCGCCGCCACCAGAATCCGAACAGGTCCCCGGGGCGCCCGCTTGACCGGGCTGCCCCCCTTGTCATCCCCATGACATGGACCGGTTCTCGCTCTCGCGGGCCCACGGCCCGCTCCGTTGGCAAATGGCTCCGAACCGTCCCGCGGCGCACGCGAAAAACTCTGGAACGTGCGGCAGCCTAGTGTCGCAGGGCTCTAATTGCAACCGCGGCGGCCGGCAATCAAAGCGAGTTCGTCTATTAGTCCAAGGTATTGGCGTGTTTAGCTGTTTCCGATGCATAAATCGTAAATCTCGGTTGACCGCAGCTGGGCCAGCCGCTAATGTTTCGCGGTCATCCCCAAAGACACAGGCGGGCGCACGCTCGCAGCAACCGTTGCCGGCACGCCCATGCGCGCGCCGGACGGCAGGCGCACGTTCGCAGAGGAACGGCGCAGGAGGCCTTTTGATGACGGGTTTCAACGATCGCAGGGCGAACCGCCCAGCCGTAGACCGCGACGCCGCGGCCAGCCACGCCGGGTCGAGCCAGACCGCAGCCAGCCACGCCGCGACCAGCCACGCCGCGCGCCGAGACAACGCGAACCGCGGCACGGCGAACGGCGCGGTGTGGACACTTGTCTCGCTGGCCGCCGCCCTGACCACGCTGGTTGTCGCTGCCTGCACTGATCCAGAATCCTCGCCGCAGCAGGGTGGCGCCGACGCGGGTGGTCAGAACGTGTTCGCCGATGTGCCGGTGCTCGCCGAAGGGGCGCAGGCCGATCCCGCCCAGGAGGCGAAGAACGTCGAGCGCATCGAGGCCGGCGAGGACTTCATCGACATCGCGTTTCGTCCGAACGTGCAGTTCGCGAGCCAGCAGGTCGCCAACTCAGTCCACATGGCGCTCGACAGCATGCGCGTGCCGCTAGCCGGCAACGAGCACCTGCTGGACCTCAACCTCGGATCACCCTTCGTTGGGGCCGCGGTCGAACCGGCCGAACGCGCCATGACCGGAAGCAACAACGTCTTCGGCTTCGCGCGCCTGGTCAAATCGGTACAGATCGAGGGCGACCAGATCGTCATCGAGACCGAGCGCGCCACCCTGGTCGACATCGTCTCGGGCGGTCTGCACATCAGCCAGGCGGCGGAGACCGCCGAGCCGATCGACACGACAGGCGTCGAGCTGGGTGACTACTTCCACGGCTGGAACGAGGACTTTGTTCCCGTTCAGCCCGACAGCGGTTTCGATCAGGTCGGCGGACCAATCGGCGTCGACCTGACCTACAACAAAAAATAAAACGCGCAGAAGACGTTCAACGCGTTCAAGTATGAAAAGACCAAGAAGGTCAAAGGCGTCGACCTGAAGTTCGCTGTGACGGCTGATCTCACGGCCAACTTCTACTTCAAGCCCAGCTTCGAGCTCGGCTTCGATGTCCGGATCCTGACGCCGCGGCTGAACTACTTCACCGCGGGAGCCAAGGGCGAGCTCAAGGTCTCGGCGACCGTCCTCGGACAGGCGTCGTTGTCCGCGTCGGGTTCCGCGTCGAATCAGAAGAAGTCCGAGGCCAAGGGCGCGGCGGGCGCGGCGCCAGCGGGCGGCAGCGGCGAGGAGTTCAGCCTCGCCAAGATGGGCCCGTACAAGGGGCCTGTCGTCTACGGGATCCCGACCACCTTCGTGGTGCGCTTCATCGCCGAATGCAGCGCCAACGCCGCGGCGACGGCCAAGGTGACCGTCGCCGGCGGTCTCGAGGCGATGGCGGAATTCTACGTCAAGTACAAGCACGACCAGGGCTGGTTCACCGAGAAAGACTACAGCTTCGACAAGTGGACCAACCTCACCGTCGAGTCCGACGGCCAGGTGGTGCTGCAGTGCAGCGTCGGCCCCAAGGTCGAGTGGCTCTTCGCGGACATCGGCGGCGTCTTTGTGCGCTTGCAGGCGATCGCCAGGGGCACTCTCGGCTTCGAATTCACCTGCCCGAGCCCTGGCGATGTCGCCTCGTCGGGCGCGCCGCCGGGAACGCTCAGCACGAAGGGACAAGTCGGCGGCAAGCTGTCGATCGGCGCGCGGGCAGATCTCAAGGTCGTCGAACTCTCGGTCGAGAAGGGGCTGTGGGAGGACTACTGGACCCTGTGGGAGAAGACCTGGAACATCAAGAAGGGCCTGGGCTACTGCCTCTCCGGCTGTGAAGATGCCCAGAAGTCCTTCAAGGAGACCGGCTCGGACTGCGGCGGTGGCGTCTGCGACGGTTGTGCCAAGGGCGGCCCCTGCAACGGCGACAAGGACTGCGCATACGGCCTGATGTGCATCGGCGGCACCTGCGCGCAGGACCCGTGCTACGACAACACGCTGAACAACGGCGAGGTCGATGTCGACTGCAGCGGGCCCTGCGAGCAAAAGTGCGCGCCTGGAAAGAAGTGCAACGTCAGCGCCGACTGCGACGGCGTCTGCCACGACTCGGGCAAGTGCGTCGAGGTGAGCTGCTTCAACGATTTTTGGGACAAGGACTTTGAGAGCGCCAAGGACTGCGGCGGCGAGTGCGCGGCAAAGTGCGGCACAGGAACCGCCTGTCTGATGGCGTCGGACTGCGCAGGCAACAGCCACTGA
>CALGHC010000225.1 GCA_937915965.1 uncultured Myxococcales bacterium | reverse complement strand
GCCCTGACCGGTCATGGCGGCAGCCCCCGCCATCGCCAGGGCCACCGGCTCATCTCACCGCCAACACAGTGAGCGCGCGTGCCTTTGGGCCACTACCAAGAACGGCGACGTCGCCCTCCTCGCGGCCGCGCAGCGCCAGCGGCATCGGCGCGTGGGCGTCGACCACGTGGATCTGCACGTCGCCCATGGTGATCAGCTCGCCGACGGACAGCGGGACGATGAAGAGCCGTCGCACCGTCGCCGCCTCGCCAGCGCGGTGCTCAACCACGACCAGGGCGCCGGGCCCGACGCGTTCCATGCGCTCTGGCGGTGGCTGGTAGGTGTGCAGCGCCGCGTTGAGCCCGCGCAACGCCGCGATCCTCGCCGCTTGCCCCGCGCTGAGGTAGCTCTGTTCGAGCGCGCGGGTGTCGTACTTGTTCTCCGGTCGCGCTTCCTCGTGCGTCGCCGCGGCGAAGGCGGTGGCAGCCGCTGCGTGGGCGCGCTGCAGTTGGGCCGCGATCTGCGCTCGCAGCGCGATCACGATGTCGGCCTTCGCGGGGAGCGTCAGCGCGGGGTCGTCGGGCGGGCAGTCGGTCACGGGTCGCGCG
This sequence comes from uncultured Myxococcales bacterium, assembly GCA_937915965.1. Taxonomy (GTDB): domain Bacteria; phylum Myxococcota_A; class UBA9042; order UBA9042; family UBA9042; genus CALGHC01. The sequence goes on along the minus strand of CALGHC010000225.1, from coordinate 1,769 downwards.
GCTCCCACAGTTCGACCTTGTTGCCGTCGGGATCCATCACCCAGGCGAAACGCCCGTTGAGCTCGTCGTCTGGGCCTTTCAACGTCGCGATCCCGGCCGCGTTGAGCTGCTGCAGGAGGACGAGCAGGTCGTCAACGCGGTAATTGATCATGACCGCCGAGGTGCTGGGGGCAAACCAGTCGCCGTCGGCGTCAGCTACGTGCCAGACCGTCACGCCGGCAGCGGGTTGCGCCTGCTGGTCGGCCGCCCAGTCGAAGATCACGCCGCCCCACGGCTGCAGCTCGACACCCAGGTGCTGCGCGTACCACGCAGCCAGTGCGGTGGGGTCCTTCGACTTGAAGAACACGCCGCCGATTCCTGTCACCTTTGCCATCCCGTCGCTCCTTCGTGTCATTGGATTCTGATGTCTGGGTGCGGACGTCAAGCCAGCAGATGCGATGTGCCGCCACCTCATCAGCTAGACCCCGGGGTCAGTGCGCTCGGGACCACGCCATCCCTCTGATCACGTAGCGAAAGTCGTAGCCGCCACAGACCGGCTCTTCCCCGGGCGGATGTTCCTCCAGGATCTGCAACCATTGCCCGCCCACTTGCACGGTCAGGTTTCGGAGTCGTTCGACGGCGGGCTCGCGGTGACCTCGGAAACCGAGCGGGCCGCAGCCGACTCCGTCCACTCCCTCGAGGATAGTGACCTCGTTCCAGCCCGGCCCGGGCGGCGACGCGGCTACGGCGACCTGCCTCGCTCCGGGCAGCATGGTCGCCCCCGAGCACGATGCGAGGACCGAGGCCGCCACGACCAACCACGCGTAAGAACCGCGAACGGCCATCCCACCCTTCCTCGCCAGCGAACCCGCCGCCAGCCCGAATGCTGCTCTGCAGGAGCCGCAGAACCGACATTGCGCCGCCAACTCGGCACGGTCAAGCAGCCTGCGTCGCCGAGGCGGCGAGGTGCCGTCGCCGAGGCGGTGAGGTGGGTGGCACCTCGTTCGCTGCCCGTTACTCCAACAACCACCGCGCAATCAGCACCACCGCCATCACCGCAAGCACCCCCTCGAACAGCACCACGAAAACGCGCTTCGAAATCCGGCCGAGCACGTAGCGGCCGGCCAGGGTGCCAACGACGACGCAGGCGATGAGCACGCCGAGCAACGGCAGATGGGGCGCGAAGTCGACGCCAAGCCAGAGAAACGCTGGGATCTTCAAGACATGACCGAAAGTCTGGCAGACGGCCTTGGTGGCGACTATCTGCTCCTTGGTCATGTCGGAGCGCAGGAAGAACGGCGCCGCAAAGGGGCCGGTGGCGCCGACGAAGATGGTCAGGAAGCCAACCGCGAAGCCGACGCCGACGAAGCTGGCGAGCGGCAGGTCGCGCGGGCGTCTCTCGACGCGTCGCCAGGCAAGGAAGGCGAGGACGAAGCAGCCGATCAGAGGCCGGAACCACGTCATCTTGCCGCCCTGCCACAGCTGCATGGCGGCGACGACTCCGACGACGAGCGGCAGCGCGTAGATCGCAAAGATGCGCCAGCACACGTGGCGCAGCATCACCAGCGTGCGGGTGCCGTTCGAGGCGAGCTGGACGACGCCGTGCAGGGGGACGACCAACGCGGGCGGCAGCAGAATCGCCATCACCGCGAGCAGGGCGAAGCCACCGCCCATGCCGATGACGGCCGAGACGACCGACGTCAGCAATGCGGTGATCGCGAGGATCGGAAGAGCGATTGCCGATGTCATGGCGACCGGTGGATCGGGTGCAGATCGGGTGCGCTGCCTAC
>CALGHC010000224.1 GCA_937915965.1 uncultured Myxococcales bacterium | reverse complement strand
CGCACGTCCGGATCTGTGGGAGCCCCGGGCGGGCAACTGCCCGGGGCTACCCGGCCACCCGGTCGCGAGGGCGTTGCCTTTGTCAGCCCCGGCCGACCGCGAGGCCGCCGCCGGTGCAGGGGTGATCGCCTCCCCGGGAGCCGACCGCGCACGGACGAGCGTTCGCACGCCCGCCCGCCATCAATTCAGTCGTCCGTATGCGAAAAGGCCCACGGGGCCACTTGATCCGCGTCAGGCCAGCCAGATCTCGTCGTTCTTCCTCCCTTGACAGGGCCGATCGGCGGGTGTTCCCTTCCGCCCTCGCGTCAGGCTCTGCGCACAGCGGTTTGCGCTCCGCCGACGCCCGCACCTATTCATCAAGACGCGCGCGCCCGCGCGGCCAAGGAGCCCAGAGCATGGCTACCCCAGTCACCGTCGCAGTCACCGGCGCCGCCGGTCAGATCGGCTACAGCCTCCTCTTTCGCCTCGCCTCTGGCGAGACCTTCGGCCCCGATCGGCCGGTCCGCCTCAAGCTGCTCGATCTGCCGATCCCCGAGGTGCTGCGCGCTTGTGAGGGTGTGGCGATGGAGCTCAGCGACTGTGGCTTCCCCACCTTGCTGGACATCGAGGTCACCGCGGATCCCAACGTCGCCTTCGACGGCGTCAACTGGGCCATCCTTGTCGGCGCCAAACCGCGAAGCAAGGGCATGGAGCGCGGCGATCTCATCCGCGAGAACGGTCCGATCTTCACGGGTCAGGGCAGGGCGCTCGCACGCGGCGCTGCCGACGTGCGAGCGATGGTCGTCGGCAATCCATGCAACACCAACTGCCTGATCGCCGCCGCCAACTGCGATGGTGTCCCGGGCGATCGCTTCAGCGCCATGACCCGACTCGATCAGAACCGCGCCGTCGCCCAGCTCGCCGCCAAGGCCGGCGTGACCAACGCCGAAATCAGCCACGTGACGATCTGGGGCAACCACTCGGCCACGCAGTACCCCGACTTCGAGAACGCCCGGATCGGCGGCCAGCCGGTCAGCTCGGTGATCAAGGATGCCGACTGGCTTCAGGGTGACTTCATCAAGACCGTCCAGCAGCGTGGTGCGGCGATCATCGCGGCGCGCGGCAAGTCCAGCGCTGCCTCCGCAGCCAGCTCGGCCATCGACCATGTGATGTCGTTCGAGGCCAAGACACCTGCAGGTCAGTGGTTCTCGGCAGCGGTCCGTTCCGACGGATCGTATGGCGTGCCCGAGGGGCTGTACTTCTCGTTCCCAGTGCGGTCCGACGGCGCTGGCGGCTACGAGATCGTGCAGGGCCTGCAGATGAGCGATTGGGCGAAAGGCAAGCTGCAGGCGACGGTTGACGAGCTGATCAGCGAGCGCGAGGTCGTCAGCGACCTGCTCGGCTGAATCGAGGGCGGGGCGGCGCCCGCGAGTAACTCTTGCTTGGGGAGTCATACAGATGAGCACTGCGGTTGGAGCCGCCGCGCCCGCGCGCGGGCTGCGACGGATCGTCACATCGACGGTTGGTCTGAAAGTGATCATGGCCCTCACCGGGACGGTCTGGATCCTGTTCTTGCTGGGGCACATGGTCGGCAACCTGCAGATCTTCGCCGCACCGGAGAAGATCAACGCCTACGCCGCGATGCTGCACAGCCTCGGTGGTCTGCTTTGGCTGGTGAGGCTGTTCTTGCTGGCCGTGTTCGTCACGCACGTCTGGTCGGCGATCACGCTCGCCAGGGCCAACCGGGCCGCGCGTACCGAGGACTACAGCGAGAAACGCTGGCTGAAGACGAGCGCCACGTCGCGCTATATGATGATCAGCGGCCTCGTGGTCTTCTTTTTCCTCGCCTATCACCTCGCCCACTTCACGCTGGGCGTGGTTCATGGGGCCGGTGCGGTGCGCGGAGAGGCTTGGGACGTCTACGCGATGGTCACGCAGAGCTTCCGCCAGCCGCTGGTCGCCGTCTTGTACGTCGTCGCCAACGTATGCGTAGGTCTACACGTCTGGCACGCCGCCTCGAGCATCTTCCAGACCCTCGGCTTGCGCACTCCGGCGTACCAGCCGTGGATCGATCGCGTCGGCCCGGCCCTGGGCGGCCTGATCCTTGTTGGCAACTGCGCAATGCCACTGGCCATCTGGCTGAAGATCGGACCCTTCGCGGGGCTGTAGGCGCGCCAATGCCGCTGGAAGAATTCACGACGACACCCACCCGGCCGTCACGCCACGACGGCTCGCGGATGAGGGGAGGCCCCGATGAAGCTCGACTCCAAAGTCCCATCTGGCCCGATCGAGAAGCGCTGGGACCAACATCGCTTCGACATGAAGCTGGTCAACCCGGCCAACAAACGAAAGTACGATCTGATCGTTGTCGGCTCGGGCCTCGCCGGCGCATCGGCCGCAGCCAGCTTTGGCGAGCTGGGCTACAACGTCGCCTGCGTCTGCATCCAGGATTCGCCCCGGCGGGCCCACTCGATCGCCGCCCAGGGCGGCATCAACGCCGCAAAGAACTACCAGAACGACGGCGACTCGGTCTTCCGCCTCTTCTACGACACGGTCAAGGGCGGTGACTTCCGCTCGCGCGAGTCGAACGTCTACCGCCTCGCCCAGGTCAGCAACGAGATCATCGACCAGTGTGTCGCCCAAGGCGTCCCGTTCGCGCGCGAATACGGCGGCCTTTTGGCCAACCGCTCGTTCGGTGGCGCGCAGGTGTCGCGCACATTCTACGCGCGCGGCCAGACCGGCCAGCAGCTGCTCTTGGGCGCGTACCAGGCGCTCTCGCGACAGATTCACGCCGGCAAGGTCACGATGTTCCCCCGCACCGAGATGCTCGATCTCGTGCTGGTCGACGGTCAGGCGCGCGGCATCGTCACGCGCGACATGACCACCGGGCGCGTCTCATCGCACGCAGCGCACGCGGTGGTCCTGGCGACCGGTGGCTACTCCAACGTCTTCTACCTCTCTACCAACGCCAAGGGCTGCAACGTCACGGCCACCTTCCGGGCGTGGAAGCACGGCGCCGCCTTCGCCAACCCCTGCTTTACCCAGATCCACCCCACCTGCATCCCACAGTCGGGGCACTTCCAGAGCAAGCTCACGCTGATGAGCGAGTCGTTGCGCAACGACGGCCGCGTGTGGGTACCCAAGGAGGTTGGCGAGAAGCGTGGCGCCAACGAGATTCCCGAGGGCGAGCGCGACTACTTCCTGGAGCGCAAGTACCCCAGCTTTGGCAACCTCGTCCCGCGCGACGTCGCCAGCCGCAACGCCAAGTACGCTTGCGACGAGGGCCGCGGTGTCGGTTCGACGTCCCGCGCCGTCTTCCTCGACTTCCGAGACGCGATTCAGCGCGACGGCAAGGGGACTATCGAAGCCAAGTACGGCAACCTCTTCCAGATGTACGACAAGATCACCGGCGAGGATCCGTACAAGGTGCCGATGCGGATCTACCCCGCGCCCCACTATACGATGGGCGGCACCTGGGTGGACTACAACCTGATGAGCACCATCCCGGGCCTGCACGTCATCGGCGAGGCCAACTTCTCGGACCATGGCGCCAACCGGCTGGGCGCGAGCGCGCTGATGCAGGGCCTCGCCGACGGCTATTTCGTGATCCCGTACACCATCGGCCACTACCTCGCGACCCACAATCCGGCCAAGGTCGACACCTCACATCCGGCGTTTGCGGAGGCCGAACAGGCGGCCAGGTTGCGCATCGACAAGCTCATGGCGATCGGCGGCACCCGCACCCCCAACGACCTGCACATGGAGCTGGGCGCGGTGATGCTGGACAAGTGCGGTATGTCACGCACCAAGGCCGGACTTGAGGAGGCCATCGCCAAGATCGCCGAGATCCGCGAGGCGTTCTGGCAGGACCTCAAGGTGGTCGGCAGCCACGACAACCTCAACGTCGCTCTCGAGCACGCCGGGCGGCTGGCCGACTTCATGGAGTTCGCCGAGCTGATGTGTCACGACGCCCTCGCCCGCGAAGAGAGCTGTGGTGGCCACTTCCGCGAGGAGCATCAGACCCCCGAGGGCGAGGCACTGCGCGACGACGAGGGCTTCAGCCATGTCGCCGCGTGGGAGTACAAGGGCGAGGGCGAGGCGCCGGTTCGCCACGAAGAGGCGCTCGACTTCGAGTACGTCAAGCTGAGCCAGCGCAGCTACAAGTGAGCCAGCTAGCAAGTGATCTGCTGAGAACGATCGCTGAGAACGAATGCCGAGAACGATCGCTGAGAACGAACGGCGAGAACGACTGACGGAGTCCGAACCATGAACCTGACCCTGCGAGTCTGGCGGCAGTCGCGCCCCGACACGGCCGGAAGGCTGGAGAGCTACTCGATCAACGACATCAGCGAGGAGATGAGCCTTCTCGAGATGCTCGATCTGCTCAACGAGCAGCTTCAGGCGAAGAACGAGGAGCCGGTCGCGTTCGATCACGACTGCCGCGAAGGCATCTGCGGCACCTGTTCGCTGACGATCGATGGCGTGCCGCACGGCCCCGACGAGGAGACGACCACCTGCCAGGTGCACATGCGGCGATTCGTCGACGGCGCGACGATCACGATCGAGCCGTTCCGGGCGACCGCCTTTCGCGTCATCAAGGACCTCGTCATCGATCGTTCGGCCTTCGACCGCATCATCCAGGCCGGCGGCTACGTGTCCGTGCGCACGGGCGGCACAGCCGACGCCAACGCGGTGCCGATCAGCAAATTGGAAGCTGATCTGGCGATGGACTTCGCGGCGTGCATCGGCTGCGGCGCCTGCGTGGCGGCCTGCAAGAACGGGTCGGCGTCGCTCTTCACCGCGGCCAAGGTGGCCCAGCTCGCGCACTTGCCGCAGGGCCAGGCCGAGCGCCACACGCGGGTCATCGCGATGGTTCAGCAGATGGACGCCGAGGGCTTCGGCAGCTGCACGAACACCTACGAGTGCGAGGCGGTCTGCCCCAAGGCGATCCCGGCGCGGGTCATCGCCGAGATGAACCGCGACTACCTGATGGCGTTGATGAAGGGCGAGTAGGGCGTGCGCTGCGCCAGCTCGCCGGGACCGGCGCTGGCGACCGAAGTGGGCGGGGAAGATCTATCGCTGCGATCCGCGGGCTTGAATCCGCGGCCGGGCGCTGCCAGAGTGCGCCGCCGCGGCGGGCTTAATCTTGCTTTACACAGAGATCGGGCCGAAATGGTCCAGGGGCCAAGATGACGGCAGGGGCAGTACCATCGGTCGGGGGGAGGGGCATGGCAGTCAGTCGACCGTTCCGCTGCAGAACCTACCTGATGCTGAACGACCTCGACCGGGAGATCTTCGCCGAGCGCGCGATCGTCCTCGCTCAGTACCCCGACGAGCCCGACGAGCACGTCCTGCTGCGCTTTCTGGCCCACGTCTTCTTCTACGACGACCACCTCGAAGACGCGCCCGGCTGGATCGAGAACGGTGAACCCGACGCATGCGTTCGTGCCCTGACCGGCGAGATGCAGGTGTGGATCGAGTGCGGCCCTCCGCCGATCAAGCGCTTGACCAAGGCATTGGGCCGTCACAAGGACGCACGCTTTGTCTGCTTCTTCTCCGACGAAGACGAGGCGCGGGTGAGCATGGACGAGATCGCCAAGGCCAAGCCCCGCAACCTCCATCAGCTCGAGGTTCACCTCGTCGACGCCGCCATGATGGCTCGGCTTGAAGACGTCGGCAGCCGCTCGATGACCTGGAGCGCGACCATCACTGAGGGCCGTGTGTGGCTCGATTGTGATGGCGAGATGGTAGAGGGCGCCCTGCAGCGACTGCGCTAGACGTCGCCAACCACCCCTTGCGCTTGAGCCACCGTGCGGATGCGGGCAGACTGCAGCCCGCCGCCGCGCCCGCACGCTCTTGTGCCTGGCAGCGTCCTTGGCGCCCACCACGAGTCCCACCGATGAACCACGCCCGCGCCGATCTGCGAGAATCGCTCGCCACTGCCACTCGCCCGCTGTTCTTTGACGGAGCGATGGGTACGCAGCTGCAGCTTGCCGGGCTGAGCGACGCCGACTTCATCGCGCCGGACGGTCGACTGGTCGACGGCTGCAACGAGATCCTCGTCTACACCCGTCCCGATGTCGTGCGCGGTGTCCACGACGTCTACCTGGAGGCGGGCGCCGACATCGTCGAGACCAATACCTTTGGGGCGATGCCCTGGGTCCTCGCTGAGTTCGAGCTTGCCGACCACGCCTACGCGATCTCGAAGCGCGCCGCTGAGATCGCGCGTGAGGCCTGTGACGCTGCCAGCACGGTGACAAGGCCGCGCTTTGTGGCGGCTTCCGTCGGCCCCGGAACGCGCTTGCCCACATTGGGCCAGATCGGTTGGGCCGAGATGCGGGCCGGCTACGTCGAGGTCATGCGCGGTGTGATCGACGGCGGCGCGGACCTCATCCAGATCGAGACCTGCCAAGACCTCCTGCAGATCCGCTGCGCCCTCGCCGCCAGCCGCGCGGCTTTTGCCGCGACCGGACGCTCGCTGCCGGTCGCTGTGACCGTTACGGTCGAGACCATCGGTACGCTGCTCGTCGGCTCGGAGATCAGCGCGGCGCTGGCGGTCATCGAGTCCTACCCCGAGGCGACGATCGTCGGCCTGAACTGCGCCACGGGCCCCGCTGAGATGGCCTCGCACGTGCGCGAGCTGTGCCAGGGTTCGCGCCTGTATGTCGCCGTACTGCCCAACGCTGGTCTCCCCGAGAACGTCGGCGGCCAGGCCGTCTACCCGCTCACCCCCGACGAGTTCGCCGACGCGCACGCCCGCTTTGTCAGCGAGCGCGGCGTCGCCCTGATCGGCGGCTGCTGCGGGACCACAGCCGCCCACATTCGCGCGATGGTCGAGCGCTGCAGCCGCCTGACACCCGCGCTGCGAACCCCCAGCCGACCAGGCCAGGCGGCCTCGCTGTACAGCGCCGTTGACGTGCGCCAGCAACCTGCGCCGCTGCTCATTGGCGAACGAAGCAACGCCAACGGATCCAAGCAATTCCGAGATCTTCTGCTTGCGGGTGACTGGGACGGATGCGTCGCGATCGGCCGCGAGGCGGTGGCCGAGGGCGCCCATCTGGTCGACCTGTGCACCGCCTACGTCGGCCGCGACGAGGTGGCCGACACCATCGCTTGCGTCAGCCGCTTCGCCACCCAGGTGCCGCTGCCGCTGGTCATCGATTCCACCGAGGTGGCGGTTGTCCGCGCCGCTCTTGAGCTCTTCCCCGGCCGCGCTGTCATCAACAGCATCCACTACGAGGACGGTGGCGAGCGCCTCGAAGCGATCTGCGCCCTCGCCCGCGAGCACGGCGCGCTGCTCATCGCGTTGACGATCGACGAGGCCGGGATGGCCAAGACGACCGAACGCAAGATCGCGATCGCGAAGCGTATCTACGAGCGCGTCGTTGACGGCCTGGGTTTTCGACCAGAGGACCTCTTCTTCGACACGCTGACCTTCACCCTCGGTTCGGGGGACGCCGACTTCCGCGACGCCGGCGTAGCGACCCTCGACGCCATCGAGGAGATCGGTCGCAGCTGCCCGGGCGCCGGCACAGTGCTCGGGATCTCCAATATCAGCTTCGGTCTGCGTCCCGCTGCCCGCCACGCGCTCAACAGCGTATTCCTTGCCCGCGCGGTCGATCGGGGGCTGTCTGCAGCGATCGTCCACGCCGGCAAGATCCGCCCACTGTCGAGCTTGGACCCACGAGTCGTGGCCCTCTGCAATGACCTGATCGACGACCGTCGCCGGGAAGGATACGACCCTCTGATGGCCTTGATGGCCCTGCTGGAGGGAGTGCGGGCCGCGCCGGCCGAGCTGGCCGCCGACCTGCCGATCGAAGAGGAGCTGGTGCGACGGATCGTCGAAGGCCGCCGGGTTGGCCTTGAGACCGCGCTGGAGCGGGGACTCGCCACGTATCCCGCCACCGAGATCATCAATCAGTTCCTGCTCGCCGGCATGCGCGAGGTGGGGGAGCTCTTCGGTTCCGGCAAGATGCAGCTGCCCTTCGTCCTGCAGGCCGCCGAGGTCATGAAGGCGGCGGTCGCCTGGCTTGAGCCCCACATGGATCGTGATGGCGCATCGACGGTCCGCGGCCGCGTGGTGCTGGCGACGGTGAAAGGCGATGTGCACGACATCGGCAAGAACCTCGTCGCGATCCTGCTCTCCAACAATGGCTACGAGGTCGTCGACCTCGGCATCAAGGTGCCATTCGAACCGATCCTGCACGCCTGGGAGGAGCATCAGCCCGATATCGTCGGTCTCAGTGGCCTGTTGGTGCGATCGACCGTGGTGATGAAGGAGATCCTCGAGGAGTTCGGCGCCCGCGGGCTGCTGCCGCGTGTCGTCCTGGGCGGCGCGGCGTTGACCCGCCGCTACGTTGAAGAGGACCTGCGCCGGGTCTACCGCGGCGAGGTCTACTACGCGGCGGATGCGTTCGACGGCCTTGGCATACTCGATGAGGTGACCGGCAACCGCGAAACCATCGAGTTGACGGCGGCCTACCACGGTGATCCGGCCGCGCGTGCGGCTGCCGCCGCGCGCATTGAGGCTGACGCGACCCCCGACGACGACGGCGAGCCTCGCCCGCGCGACGATCGCCGGTCTGAAGCGGTCGACCTGATCGATCGCGCAGCGCTGCCGCGCCCCGCCGCGCTCGGGGTCGTCCAGGACATCGCGCCCGAGCTCGATCGGCTCTGGCCACTCATCAACGAGATCGCGCTCTTCAAGGGTCAGTGGCAACTGCGCCGCAAAGGGCTGACCAACGCCGAGTACGATCAGCTCATCGAGACTGAAGCGCGTCCCGATCTGGTGCGCCTCCAGGCGATGGTGGTCGCCCAGTCCGGCTTTGCGCCCAGGGCGCGCTATGGCGTGTTTGCGGCTGCCGCCGAGGGCAATGTCTTGCGGCTGTACGATGGGCTCGGAGGGGGTGCCCACGAGGTCGCCTCCTTCGATCTACCCCGCCAGCGAGCCCGCAAACGTCTGTGCATCAGCGACTTCGTCGCGCCGCTCGGCGACGACGGCCCCCAGGATGTCGTCGGCCTGCAAGCGGTTACGCTGGGCGAGGAGCCCACGCGGGTTTGCCAGGCGCTCTACGCTGAGGGTCGCTACCGAGACTACTTTCAGCTGCACGGCCTCGCCGTCGAGACCGCTGAGGCCCTTGCCGAGTACGCCCACAGGCTCATGCGGATCGACCTCGGCATCGGAGGCGACGACGGCGCGCTGCCGGCCGACCTGATCCGTGGTCGTTACCGCGGCGCGCGCTTCAGTTTCGGCTACCCGGCCTGCCCCGATCTCGCCGCCCAGGTCGAGCTGCAGCGCCTGCTCGACACGCCGGCGATCGGCCTCGCGCTGTCAGAGACGTGGCAGTGGCACCCAGAACAGTCGACCGCTGCGCTCGTTGTCCATCACCCCAAGGCGCGCTACTTCTCTGTGACGTGACGCCTGCGTGACGAGGCACGCGCTGGTCGCGCGCTTTGTCACACGCGCCCGCCCCGCGCACGTCTTGCCGCATCCCTCCCGGAGTCTCCACCGTGACCACCGCCCCCGATCAGGCAACCATCGATCAGATCGTCTCGTACATCGATCGGCGCGAGGACGCCTTTGTCGAGCGTCTGCGCAAACTCGTCGACACCAACAGCGGTCTCGACAACCCGGACGGTCGTCTCGACTGCCTCGCCCAGATGGATCGCTTCTACCGGCTCCTGGGATTCACGACCGAGCGCCTCGAGCGACCCGGCGAGATGGTTCACCTGGTGGCTCGCCGAGCGCCCACCGGGTCCGCGGCGGCGAACGCCCCGAAGGTCATGTTGCTCGGCCATCTCGACACCGTCTTTGACAGCACGTCGGGCTTTCTTTCGTTTCAGCGCGCCGGCGAATGGGCGACGGGGCCCGGCGTGGGCGACATGAAGGGTGGGCTCGTTGTCCTCCAAGCGGCGCTCGAGGCGCTTGCCCACGTGCGTCGCCTCGACGATTTCGACTGGCTCGCCGTGCACAACGCCGACGAGGAGATTCAGTCGCCGACATCTCGCGAGCTGATCGAGCGCTGCGCGATCGACCGCGAACTAGCGCTCGACTTCGAGGTGGGCCGCGCTTCGGGGGCGCTGGTTCGGTCTCGCGCCGGGGTGGGGCGCTACTTCGTCCAGGTACACGGCCGCGCTGCCCACAGCGGCATGCACCACGCAGACGGTGCCAACGCCATCGTTGCGCTGGCCGCCATCGTCGCCGAGCTCGCCGACCTGACCGACTACGACCGTGGCACCACGATCAACGTTGGCACCATCACCGGCGGCAGCAAACGCAACATTGTCCCCGAGGAGGCCCGCTGCGAGGTCGACGTGCGCATCCGCGATTCGGCCGAGGCCGAGCGCGTCGATGTCGCGGTAAAGGCCATCTGTGCACGCGAGCATGTCCCGGGCACCAGCGCCGAGGTCGTCGGCGGCATCGGTCGGCCGCCGTGGCGGCCCTTCGCCGGCAGCGAGTACCTCGCCCGTCTGTTCGTCGAGACCGGGACCGCGCTTGGTATTGAGGTGACGGCCGAAGACACCGGCGGCGGCAGCGACGCCAACTTCACCGCCGCCATGGGCATCCCGACCATCGACGGCCTCGGTCCGATTGGCGAAGAGGTTCATACCGATCGCGAGCGCATCCAGCTTTGGTCCGTCGCCGAGCGGGCCAAATTGGTCGCGTGCAGCCTGCTTGGCTGGACGCCGCCGCCGGTCGCTGAGGCCTAGCCGGGTTCTGCGGCGGTCGGCTCCTCGGCGCGGCTCGGCGCGGCGCGGCTCGGCGCCTCTGCGACTCCACGACTCCGCGGCTGTGCGTCTCTGCGCCGGCACGACGTGGCTACTGCAGTGACACCGCCGGCGCGCTTGAGAACAGCAGCAGCAGATCGTTGTCGGTGAAGGCGATGCCGAGGCCGAAGAAGACGTCGCGCCGAGCGGACACCAGCAGGTCGTCGCCGCCGATATAGCCGTAGACCGCCGGCATGAAGTGCAGCATCAGCGTGCTGCGCAAGCGTGGCAGGTCGATGCCAGGCTCGGTGAAGCGGAACAAATCGGTCGACAGCTGGACCCGGTCGCTCGCGGCGTACAGGTCGACACCGCCGCCCGCCGTCGACTCGATCAAGCCGCCCCGCAGGCTGAGCGGACCCCAGCGGCGCTGGTACTGCAGACCGATCTTGAACTCCGTCACCGAGTTGCGGGTCTCCACCTGTTCGACGACCGTAGAGCCGTCCTCGGCCTTGCCGCCGCTTGTGGTGTTGCGCTGGACCTCAGTCACGCGGTTGTCGACGTCGCCCGACAGCGTGATCAGGTAGGCCTTCTCCTTGGTTGGAGCCAGTCGCAGCGTGAACTGCGACGCCCACCGGCTGTCGGAGGGGACGTCGCGCAGGCCACCGTACCAGCCCGCCCGCACGTCGATGCCGGTCTCCATGCGCGTGTAGCGGTCGACCAGACCCTTTGCGGCGGCGATGGTGTCCTCGGCGTCTCGAACCAGCTTGTCGTCCTTGAGGAGGCGACCGATGGTGCCCTCGCCAGCGGCGGTGCGTTGGCTGACGGTCTCGATATTGGCGATCACGCGGTCGATGCGCTGCAGGCTGTCCTCGAGCTTGCGCAGCGTCGAGTGGATGGTCCCTACCGTCGAGTCGACATCCTTGGTGCTGCGGCCGACGACGTCGCGTATGGTCTTTGTGACGTCCTCGATGTGCGCGAGGCTGCGCTGGGCGCTCGCCCCCATCGCGTTCATGAAGCCGGTGGCGACTCCGGTAAAGCGCACCGCGTCTTGGCTGAACCGGGCGATATCGCGGATCGCGTCGTCCAGCTCTGCTCCCGGTGACAGGGGTCCCTTTTCGATACGCTGCTTGAGGTCATTGCCCAGCGCCGCGACGTCACGGCTCGCGACGACCAGGTTGTTGGCGATCTCGGTGAAGCGCACAGCGCCTTCGTCACTACCGAAGACCAGCGACGCGTTGCGAGTGATCTTGCCGATGTCGCCGGCGATCTGGTCGATCTTCGGGATGATATCGCCAGCGGTCTCGAGCCGCTGCATCGTCGATTGGATCGCTGTCGCCGAGATGACGATGGGGATCTCGCCACCCTCGGCGAGGACCGTTCCGGCGGCGCCGGGGGCCAGCTCAAGGTAGTAGTCACCAAGTAGCGAGGCCTGCAGGCGCGTGATCGACGCGGCGTTCTTCAGCTCGCCTTGTCGCTCACCGGGTAGACCGGCGTAGAGTTTGACCGTTCGGCGCAGGCGGACCTTGACCTGGACCAACTGACCCCGCAGCGAGACGTCCTCGACCTGCCCGACCGGATAGCCGGCGATCGTCACCTTGGTGCCCCGCGCGATGCCAGTCGCGTCGTCGAACATCGCTCGAGCGGTGTAGGTGTCCGCGTCGTCACCGATACCCTTGCGGGTGTTCAGGACCCCAAAGACCACCAGCGCGATGCTTACGATGACGAGGAGTCCGACCAGGACCGTGGCGCGCAGTTCTCTCATGGCGCGGCCTCCGAGGTCGTCGTGGGCGGCGAGGTCAGCGGTCCGGTTCCGCTCACAAATATGAAATTACGAACGGTTGGCTCGCGGCAGGTCCTCATCTCTTCCGGCGTGCCCATGGCGACGATTTGGCCCTTGTGCAGCATCGCGACTCGGTGAGCGATGCGGAACGTGCTCGCCATGTCGTGCGAGATGACCACCGAAGTGATGCTGAGGCGCTGCGACGTCTCGGCGATCATGTCATCGACCTGTTTGATCATCACCGGGTCGAGGCCCGTGGTCGGCTCGTCGTAGATGATGATCTCGGGCTTGAGGATGGTCGCTCGCGCCAAGGCGACGCGCTTGCGCATTCCGCCCGACAGCTCCGAGGGGAACTTCCCTTCGACGCCCTCGAGGTTCAGCGCGGCGAGGCTGCCGAGGACCTCTTGCTGTTCGTCCTCGCGGCTCAGGTTGGCCCTGTGCTCGCGCAGCGGGAAGGCGACGTTGTCGTAGACGCTCATCGAGTCGAAGAGCGCGCCCGACTGAAACAGCATGCCAAAGCGGGTTCGGACCGATAGGAACTCTTTGGATCCGATCGCACCGATGTCGCGCCCATGAAAGAGGACCTGGCCCCGGTCGGGCTGCAGCAGGCCGATCAGGTGCTTCACCAGGACGCTCTTGCCCGAGCCTGAACCGCCAATGATGACCGTCGTCAGTCCCCGCTCGATCTCCAGGTCGATGCCGCGTAGCACGTGTTGGTCGCCGAAGGACTTGTGCACCCCGACCATCTCCAGGATCGGCACGTCGTCCGAACCCAGCTGGGCACCCGGCAGGTCGGCGATCACGGTGGCGGCAGTGGTCATGGGTTCCATGTTGCGCTCGCGAGCCGCGTGTCAGCGGATCTCGACGCGGTCGGCACGCCTGGATGCTATTCGATCTACCCGGGCCGCAAAGAAAATCGGCCTCACGCCGCGGCGCGAACGTCGTCGCGGGGGATGTTGACCTGGCCGCCGCCGCGTCGCGTCGCGTTGCCAACCTGGCCGCCGCCGCGGCGCGCCGCATTGCCAAATCGCCCCTGTCGGTGTTAGCCCAATCTCGTCGTGGCATGGTCATGAGTTGCTGTACAGATGAAGAGGCCTTGCCTATCCTGATGCCGTTGTCATCGGCCCCTGCCGGGCTGCCAGTTCAGATTGGCAGCACGCAGCGTGACGGTGAAAGGCCCCGGGGATGAGTGCGCGATGACCGGAACACTTGAGACACCCAGCAAGCCAGACCTGATCGCGGCGCCCCACGCCGAGGCGCCCAAGGCCGCGTCACCTCACACCGTGCGCTGCCTCAACGGCGAGCTGAAGGACCGTCTCCTGCCGATCACCAGCGAGCTTGTGATCGGTCGGTCGACGACCTGCGACGTCTTCATCCCCGACCGCCGCCTCAGCCGCCGTCATGCGCGCCTCTTCGCGGAGGACGACCGCCTGCTTGTCGAAGATCTCGACAGTCACAACGGCACGTATGTAAACGGCAAGCGAGTTTCGCGTGCGCAGCTGTATCCCAGCGACGTCGTGCGCGTCGGCACATCGAAGTTCGAGGTCACCGCCCCGGAGGAGGAGTCGAGCTCGCCGGTCCGCGTGGTCGGCGATACCCAGCTGCTGCAGGCTCAGCTCGTCAAGCGGGTCGAGCCACAGATGACGCGCAGCTTGCGGGCGTTTCAGCCCGACGAGCTCTTCTCCGAGATGGGCATTGGTGAGACCGATCGCTATGCAGCGGTCGACGGCAGCAAGGTCGAGTTCCTCGTTCAACAGACCCGGAATTTCGCAACCTTGCACGAGATCAGCAAAGCGCTGCAGAGCGAACAGGATCCCCAGGAGATGCTCGAAGGGGTCATGGACCTCGTCTTGCGTGTGGTCAACGCAGACCGCGGCTACGTCGCTCTGCTCGACGAACAGGGGGAGCTCATCCCGCAAGTGGTGCGCGTGCGTCAGGGCGCCTCGGACGAAGCGCGCGAGCGCGGCGTGACGATCAGCGCGACCGTCGCTGAGCAGGTCCTCAAGGGCCGCAACGGAGTCATCACCTCGGACGCTTCCAGTGACGCCCGCTTTGCTTCCGCCCAGTCGGTCGTGATCAACGAGATTCGCTCGCTGCTCGCGGTGCCGATTTTGGTCGGCAGCCGTGTGACGGGCCTCATCGAGGTTGAGAACACCCGCTCGATCACCGCCTTTACTGAGAACGATCTCGACCTCCTCTGCGTTGTCGCGTCGACCCTTGGCGTCGCGTTGGACAACCTCTGGCTGGCGAGGCAGCGCGAGGCGACCATCGCCGAACTGAAGGAAGCCCAGGCCCAGCTGATCGCGACCCAGGACCGGCTTGTCCGTGCCGAACAGATGGCGGTTGTCGGCCGCCTCGCCAGCGGGATCGCCCACGAGGTGAAGAACCACCTCGCGCCTTTCATGCTTGCCGACATGATCGCGCAGCAATACCCCGACGATGAAGAGATCCAGGAGGCCGCCGAGCTGATGCTCGAGGCCCAGCGGCGCATTTTGAGTCTGGTGGACGAGATCAGGCAGTTCGCCCTGGGCGCGCGCACGACCTACGATATCGCGCCGCACGACCTCTGCGGCGTCCTCAACGGCGTCCTGCGTTTCGTGCGCTGCGACGCTGCGGTCAAGAAGACCCAGTTGAGCTTCGAGCCGACCGTGCAGCCGGTGGTCGACATGGACGCCGGTCGGATGCGTCAGGTCTTCATCAACTTGATCCGCAACGCGGCCGACGCGATGAAGGGCGCGACCTCTGGCGTCATCAACGTGTACGTGGCCGAGGTCGACGGCGAGGTGATCATCGAGGTGAAGGACAACGGCAAGGGGATCCCCGAGGAAGCCCGCGCACGGGTCTTCGAGCCCTTCTTCACGACCAAGGGCGACAAGGGAATCGGTCTTGGACTCGATATCTCCCGCAAGATCATCGTCGCCCACCGCGGGACGCTGACCTTCGACACCGAGGTTGACGTCGGTACAACGTTCCGCATCGTCATGCCGACCGAGTCCCCCCTGCCAGTCGAGTCTCGCATGTCGCTCTAGGGGCCCTGCCGCCGGCAGGGCCACACACCGGAGCCACCTCGCGGCTTGCGGGCGCACCCCGCGACGGAGTCGGACAGATATGGTCGCAGCGGGAACCCGCACCTCACACCGCGTCGGCGAACCACTGCAGGTGCGTCGCGTCGTCGTCGTTCGCAAGACGACCGCGCTTGAACGGCTTGACCAGTCGCCGGACCCCAAATTGCGGGCGGCGATGGAAGCCGGGCTTCCGGCCGCCGAGCGCATCCGCAA
>CALGHC010000223.1 GCA_937915965.1 uncultured Myxococcales bacterium | reverse complement strand
CGCGACCCCCACGATCCGGTGCGCGAGACCGCTCTGTACGCGATGCTGCGTGTCGGCGCGAAGACTCTGGGCGCGACCGGAGACCTGCCGGACCAGTTGCGGCGAATGTGGATGCGAGATCCGAGCCTGGCGGTGCGGCAGGCGGCGAAGTTGGTCTTGAAGCGGATCGTGCGACCCGGGCAGTGAAGCGGGCGGCACGCATGCCCGCTACAGGGAGTGGCTGATGTGGATTGACGAAATGAACATCCTTCGGAGCGGTCGGGTCGGCGCCGAGAACGCGTCCGGTAGGCCGACCTTGTGGGTCGCGACGGCGACCGGCGCCATCGTGTTGTTCGCAGCGCTTGGCCTCGCCGGTTGCTCGGACGGCGACGGCGCCAAGACGGACGCTGGTGGCACCGACGACGCCATCGCCGCGAGCGATGCGGCCACCACCGACACCGCCACCGACGCCGTCGCAGGGGATCCGGCGGCCCAGGCCAAGCTGCTTGGCGTCGCCGAGACGGAGGGCTGGCAGCTCGCCGGCCTCAAGGACGCTGTCCAGGTCATCCGAACGGAGGGTGGCACGCCGCATATCTACGCGACAAATCGCTGGGACCTCTCCCTGGTGCAGGGCTTCCTGCTCGCTCGCGACCGCTTCTTTGTGCTCGACCTGGGTCGCAGGCTCGGCCTGGGCGAGGTCGCTGGTCTTCTCGGCGACGACGCCCTCGCGAGCGATATGGAGTCGCGCGCCAGCGGCATGACCCACGTCGCCGAGCGGATCCTCGCCGTGGTCACGCCCGAGCAAGAGGAGATCTTTGACGCCTTCGCCGCAGGCGTGAACGCCTACATCGCCCAGGTCGAGGCCGGCAAGCTGCCCGCCCCTTCGGAGCTCGACCTCGCCGCCGGTCTGCTCGGCTACAAGTCACCCGCCGCGATGATGAAGCCGTTTGTCCGGCGCGACATGGCTGGATTCGCGGCGGTCGTCATCTACAACCTCGGCTACGAGACTGGCGACGTCGGTCGTGCCCAGACAGCGGCGCAGCTCGACTCCCTCTTTGCCGGCAAGCCGCTCGAGGCGCTGCGCCGCAAAGGTGCCAGCGACGACATCTGGAGCCACGTAGACCCCGTCTTTCCAGTGGCCTCGGCGCCGGGCTGGGGGCTGCACGACGGTGACAAGCTGGTCGGCGATCTACCCCAGCCCAAGGGCTGGGGCCGCGCCGGCAAGGGCCAGGTCGCGATGGCTGGCACCGGCGCACACCACCGCCTGCCCGCCTCGCTGTGGAGCCGCCTCGCGGCACGGAGCGAACGCCTCGAACGGCGCCTGGGTCACGACCACCGTGACAGCTTCGGCTCCAACTCGTGGGCAGTCGCTGGCGCTGTCTCCAAGGACGGCGACAGCCTGCTCGCCGGTGACGGTCACCTCTCGCTGGCCGTGCCCTCGCTCTTCTATCAGATCGGTTTCGACACGCAGGTCTTCGGCGGTGGCGACACGCACCAGTTTGGCCTGGTCATCCCCGGTCTGCCCATCCTCGCCGTCGGAACCAACGGCAAAGTCGCCTGGTGCCAGACCCAGCTCTTTGGCGACATCACCGACTGGTACGCCGAGGAGCTGCAACTCGACGCCAATGGCGAACCCAAGGCCTCGATGTTCCAGGGCGAGTGGAAACCGCTGCAGCGCGTCGACGAGACCTACGTGGTCGCCGACGTACCCCTGCTGGGTTCCAAGGGCCGCTCCGAGACGTGGGCGCGCTGGATGACGTTTGACGGTCGCTGGATCGCCGACATCGAGGGCGTTGACGCAGCCGCGGACACCAAGCCAGGCGCTGGTGAGTCGCTCGTCAACCTGGGCGGCAGCTGGCTGGTCCCGGGCGACACCAACGGCGACAAGGTCGTCTCGGCGGTCTCGTTTGACTACACGGGCCTCGACGACGGCAACCTGCTGCTCGCGGTCGACGGCTTCGGCCACGCCAACGACGTCGAGGAGCTGCGCCAGGCCACCCGGTCGCTGGTCGCCTATTCGCAAAATATCATCGCCAGCGACTCGGCCGGCGAGATCCTCTACACGGGATACCAAGCGGTGCCTTGCCGCACCTACCTGGGCCGCAACGCCGACGGTACCTGGGCGGACGGCGCCGACCCCAGCCAGTTGCTCGATGGCACCGTCTACGGCGGCTTCACGATCCCGATCAAGGACGGCGTCGTCGACGAATCGCAAGGCGATGACCCCTACCGCTGCGTGGTGCCGCTGGCGGCCTATCCGCAGAACAAGGACCCGAAGTCCGGCTACGTGCTGACCGCCAACAACGACATCGGCACCATCAGCCTCGACGACTCGATGACCAACGATCCCTGGTACATCGGCGGCCCGTGGCTCGAAGGCTACCGCGCTGACACCATCGATCAGGGCCTCGCCACGTTGGCCGCCGCCAAGAGCGCCGACGTCGCCGCCATGGTCACGCTGCAGGGCGAACACACGTCGCGCATCGGCGAACAGTTCGTACCGTTCCTGCTCGCCGCCATCGATAAGGCGCGAACCCTCGCCGAGACCGACGGCGACAAGGGAGTCGACGACGCCCGCCTGGTCGCCCTCTACGAGGCGATCACGCCGACGGTCCTCGCCGAGGTCGAGCAACGCCTGGGCGACTGGCAGAAGGCCAAATACCTCGCCGAGTCGGGGGTCGAGACCTTCTACAACACCGTCGACGCCGCCGAGCGCGACGCAGCTGTCGCGACGATGATCTTCAACGCCTGGTTCCCGCGCTTCCTCTCGGGCACCTTCGACGACGAGGGGCTGCCCGGGGTCTGGCAGCCCACCGGCGGCACCGGTCGGATGCGCGCGCTTACGCGGATCGCCTTCGGCCGCGGAGCCGACAACCCCAACAAGCTGGCGTCCTTCAACGCGGCCACCGGCGAATCGGCCTTCTTCGACATCCTAACGACGGAGGCGATCGAGCGATCGGACGAGATCGCCCTGCTGGCGCTGCAAGGAGCGATCGACTTCCTGCGTTCCGACCCCATCGAGGCCGGCCAGGGTGGTTTTGGCAGCGACGACATGGCCACCTGGCTGTGGGGGCTGCGCCACATGGTCAAGTTCGAGTCGATTCTCTTGGATTTCTTCGGCGACAACGCGACGTTTGCGGCTCTGGCCGATCAATTCGCCATCTCGACGGAGGCCTTGCCGCTGGCCGATAAGCTCGAAAAGGGCGATCCGCGCAAGGGCCTGTTGTGGTTCCCACGCTGGGGCGATCAGTACGGCGTCGACGCGGGCAACCCCGGCTTCTCGGGGACGAAATTTACCTACGGCTCGGGACCTGTCTTCCGGATGGTCATCTCGCTACAAGGCGACAAGGTCAGCGGCGTCAACGTCATCCCCGGCGGCGAATCGGCGCTGGTCGATTCGCCCCACTTCGCCGACCAGGCCGCAAAGTGGCTCGCCAACGAGGCCTTGCCGCTGCGCTTCCACGTCGACGACGTCGTAGCGGGCGCGACCGGCCGCGAGGTCTACGCGCCGGCACCCTAGTCCGGCTCGTCGCCGCTTTACCGTCGTAGAGAACGCCCAGGTGCCAGCAACCACCGACGACCGCAACGACGCTGCGCCTGGCCTCGGCCAGACACGCTCGCCGCCGACAGGCGCATGGCTCGTGGTCGCGGTCGCCGTCTGCGTCGCGGTAGGCCTGTCGGTCTTCCAGCTCGCCAACGACGACACCGGATTTCACATCGCCACGGGGCGCTGGATCCGGGCCAACGGCGAGGTCCCCGCCTTCAACCCGTTCAGCTACGCCAACGACGGCGCGCGCTGGATCCAGCACCAGTGGCTGCCGGCCGTCGCGATCTCGTGGCTGGTCGACCACGTCGACGTCGCTGGCCTGATCGTCGTGAAGGCGCTGCTGGTGGGTCTGATCTTCGCCGTAGTCGGTGGCGGCATGGTCCGGCGCCGGGTGCCTGTCGAGGCCGTCGCCGTCCTTCTGGCCGTCGCCTTGGCCGCCGCGGCCTTTCGATTCAAGGCGCGTCCCTACTTGATATCGGCCTTGGCGCTGGCCCTGACCACGGTGGCCCTGCACGCCTGGCAGGCGTCGTCGTGGCGCGACCGGCGTGCTCTGGCGATCGCCATCTTGGTGCCGGCCCTGGCGATCCAATGTCACGCGGGTGGGCTGCACTCCCTGCTCGCCTGGCTCGCCCTCACCGGCGGGCTGTTGGTGTCGCGTCTTCGCTTGTTGGTCTCGTCTTCGTCTTCTTCGTCTTGGCAGTCTTTGTTTCTGCCCGACGGCGCGTCTCTGCCTGCGGGCGGCGGCGGCAGCTCGGGGCTCGGCCGTGTCCTGCCAGGCTTCGTCGCCGCGGTCGCCGCCGTTGTCGTCTCGCTGTGGCTGTTTGCGCCCGCCGGCCTCGCCGTCCTCTCGCTGCCGCTGCGCTTCTCGGCCAACGGCTACTGGCATGCCCACCTCGCCGAGTTCAGACCGCCTGCCGTCGGCTGGCTCTGGGCGCCACAGTGGCTCGCCCTCGCCGTTGGTGCCGCGCTGCTGGTGCCGGCCTGGCGCACGGGTCGGCATTTCGAGGGGCTGATCCTGCTTGGCTTTGGCGCTTTGGCGGCGCGGCATCAGCGCATGATCCTGCCCTACGCCGTCGTCCTGCCGCTCGCGGGTGGCGCGATCGCCGCCGCCACCGTCTCGGCTTCTTCGCGCCTCGCTGGGCTGGTCGGTCGGCCGCGCTCTCTCGCCGTCACCGTCTCCCTCGCCGCGGCGCTGGTCCTGTACGCCGGCATCGATCACGCGTCCAACTACCGCATGGGCTTGGCCGGTGACGCCATCGATCGCCGCGTCGCCCCGATAGAGCTGTTGGAACAGGCCCGTGCGCTGCCCGGCGAGACCTTCGTCAGCGATGGCCTCGCTGGGACCTGGCTGTGGCGCAATCTCGAGGCGGGCGCCGCCGCCGTGGGTACCACCGCTGCGGG
>CALGHC010000222.1 GCA_937915965.1 uncultured Myxococcales bacterium | reverse complement strand
CTGGCGCTGCTGGCGGTGCTGGCGGTGCTGGCGGCGCTGGCGGTACTGGCGGCGTTCGGATCAGTCATGCGGTCGGGTCTCCCGGGGGCCCGGATCCTGCCCCAGCGTTGGCCGAGGATGCAAGGCCGCGGACCGAAGGGTGGGCCGCAGCGCGCCTTTTGCGGCCGGCAGCGCGCCGACTCGCTCGCTCGGCCAAAGTTGCAGCCGGCAGACCGTCGAGCCGCTCGCTCGGCCGTACTCGGCCCAATGCGGGCGCTCGCTCAGGCAGCGACACGCCCGTGCAGCCAGGGCGCAAGGAAGAGAAAGATGACGTCGAAGCCGACCATCAGCTCGAGCCAGCCAGCGATCACCGCCGGGTCGCCGCCGTTGAGGGCGAGGGCCGTCACCTTCACGCCGGCGAGCAGCACCGGAGCCATCACAGGGTAGAGGACGAGGGGCAGCAGCACCTCGCGCAGGCGCACCTGGACCATCAGGGCCGAGCACAACGTCCCGAGCACAGCCTGACCGACCAGCCCAAGCAGGAGCGCAGCGGCGATGGTCGCGCCGCCAACGAGGTCCGTCGCGAAGAAGACCAAGGTGAGCGGCACAACGAGGGCCGTGACGAGGCCCGAGAAGAGGAACTGCAGCGCGACCTTGCTCAAGAAGAGCGGCAGGGCGCCGGCGCTCGTCCTGGAGACCAGCTCGAGGGCGCCGCCCTCCTCCTCGGGGCCAAAGAGGCGCAGCAAGCCCACCGTGCCCGAGAAGAGCAGCGTCACCCACAGGACACCAGGCACATAGGTGCGGGCGATGTCGCCGCTGCGCAAAAACGCGAAGGCGAAGACCACAACGCATAGAACCGCGAAGAGCAGCATCAGGCCGGGGACCTCGCGGGTGCGGGCGTGCACGACGAGGTCTTTGCGCAAGAGCAGCCAGGTCAGGCGCAGGACGTTCATGGCGTCGGCCTCCCAGCTGCCACCGGGGTCAGTCCGGCCAACGCGGCGACCGGCGGAGGCGACTTGAGGCGGCCGCCACGCAGGTGGAGGTGGCGGTTGGCGTGCGGCGACCAGGTGTCGTCGTGGCTGATCACCAGCACCGCGGCGCCGGCGTCGCGCCAAGCGAGGACGAGCTCGACGAGGAGGGCGCGTCCGTCGCGGTCGAGACCGGTGGCGGGCTCGTCGAGCAGCCAGATGTCGGCCCCAACGGCCATGAGGCGAGCGATGGCGGTGCGTTGCACCATACCGCGGCTGTACTCCCGCACCCGCCGGCGCTGATCGCGACGGGCGAGGCCGACGCGGTCGAGCAGAGCGGCCGCAGCGTCAGCGTGCAGCGGCCGGCCGACCAGGCCAGCGAAGAGGCGCAGGTTGTCCAAGGCGTCGAGCTCAAGGTAGAGGCCGGGGCGGTGACCGACGACGCCGATCCGACCGGCGAGCCAGCCACGGTCGACGTCGTCGAGCGACACGCCATCGATGCAGACGCGGCCGCGGGTCGGCCGGCGGTGGCCGACAAGCAGGTCGATCAAGGTCGTCTTGCCAGCGCCGTTCTCGCCACTGAGCAGCAGCAGCTCGCCGGCGGCCAGGTCCATCTCCAGATCGAGGAGGACGAAGCGCTCGCCCACCGACCACGCCAGCGATCGCGCAGACAGGCGCGCAGCGGTCGGGGTGGTCGACGGGACACTTCTGGACATCAGGCTCCGGGAAGGGGCGCGGGAAGCCGAACCTCAGACCGCCCGCGACGCCAGCTCGCGGCGTCGCCGCGAAGCGACCAGGGTGACGACAGCGAAACCGACAAAGACCAGGCCCAAGCCGGACAGGGTGCGGGCCGGCCAGGTCGACGCCGATGGCAGGTCGCTGACCCGCACGATGAGACGCTGGCCGGGCCGAAGGGCGCGGGTGGTGTTCAGGCCAACCATGCGGTCACCGGCTTCGTCGAGACGGGCGGGGCGGACCGGCCAGGTGCTCTCGATGCGAGCCCGTCCGGGCGCGCGCCCTGAGACCAGGACGCTCACCCTGGTGCGACCGACGACGCCGCGCAGGCCAAGGTCGATGCTGCTGTGGCCCCAAGCGATCGGGTAGCGCACGCGCACATCAGCACGACCATCGGCGGAGATGGTTCCCCAGGCGACCATGCTCCCGGCGACGATGCGAACCTGCAGGCTGCCCTCGGCGGCGGTCTCGATGTGGCGGGTCGCGCTTGGCAGCAGGCCGCGGTCGACCGGGATGTCGCGCACGCTGGGGACGAGCAACGACAGCGACAACGGCGACTTCTCGGCGATGGTGTGACGCGTCCCCTCGGGGGTCGAGAAGCGCAGCTGCAACGTCGCCATCAGCCCCGCGTCGTCCGGGTCAAGCTGGCCCTGGATGTCGAGCACGACAGCGTCGAGCCCGACCTCGCGCAGTGGACCGGCCGTGCCACCGGTGGCGGCCGCTGACGGCGCCGCGCGACCCGCGTCGGGGATGGGAGGATGCCCCGGAGGCAGCGGCCGGGATGTGCCCGGCAGGACCGGCGGCGCCGCGAGCGCGGGCGAAGGCGATGCGGCCGGCGCGACCTGGGCGCTGGCAGCGGTCTGCAGCGAGCCAAGCAAACAAACAACGGCCGCCAATCCCAGCACCGGCTTGCCCGTTGCCCGCGGCGGGCGCCCCCGGGGGCGGCACGATGGCGAGGCGGCTCGCGAGGCGTGGTTCATCGGTCGCCGTCCTCGCCCGGGTCGCTGGCGGCCGTCGTGACGAATGCGGGTGCCTGTGCCGTGCGCGCGGCGTCGAGCGCTTGCATCACCTCCACCGCCCGCTGACCGACTCGCCGTTCCAGTTCGTGGTGGTCGACGTCGCCGAGCTTGCCGGTCTCGTGATCGAAGCGGATCTCGCGCAGATGACCCAGAAGCCGACGGCGCTCCTCCTCGAGGCGGTCGATCTCCTCGGCTGCACGATCGGCGGTACCGCCCTCGGGCCCCCGCAGCGCCTCGAAGAAGCGCAGCCCACGGAAGACGGCGAGCAGCAAAAGCAGCACGACGACAGCGACGGATGCCAGCGCAATGGCGGACTTCAAGGAAACTCCCGGGGCGCCCGTGTTGGCTCGACAGGCGCTGCCTCGCGGGCGGCGGCAGACCTGCCTCGTGGGCGGCGGCAGGATGGTGCGATGCGCTGCGGAAGGCAAGCGTCCGACGGGCAACGTCGCGTGACCCTGGCGTCCTGACGCGGTCGGCGCCCTACGGTCCGAGCAACCGACCGATCAGCCCGGTGCGGGTGCGGCGGGTGTCGGCGAACGACTTCTGCTTGACGTAGAGGAGCTGCTTGGCGAAGTCGTCAATGACATCGAAGCGGGCGCCTGGATCGCGCGACAGCGCCTTGAGCACCGCGTCGACCACCGGCGTCGGCACGTCGGCGCTTGCGACGAGGGGCTGAACCGGGATCGGCCCGTTGCTCCGCAGGTGGTCGAGCACCGCTCTAGGGCCCGTCGCCTCGACCTGCACGGGCCGATAGCCGACGAGCAGCTCGAAGAGAACCGACGCCAGCGCGAACTGGTCGCTGCGACCGTCGATGACACCTGCCTGGGCCTGCTCTGGGCTCATGTAGGCAGGCGTACCAAGCGGATGTTCGGGATCGTAACCGACCCGGTAGCGATCGGCGCGCGGCGACATCTTGGTGACGGTGCCGAAGTCGTAGTTCTTGAGTCGAACGTGACCCAGAGCCGATCGGCAGACGATCAGGTTTGCCGGCGTGACGTCGCGGTGTACGAAGCCGAGTTGGTGCAGCTCGGCGAGGCCTTCGGCCGCCTGCAGGCCGATGTCGATGACCAGCGCAACAGGGAGGGGGCTCTGCTCGACGGCGAGCGTCGCCAGGGTGTCGCCCTCGGCGTACTCCATGGCGAGGTACGGCCGCTCGTCGGCCAGGATACCGGTTCGGTAGACGTCGACGAAGCACGAGGCGTGCAACATGCCGAGCAGCTCGCCCTCGCGCAGAAGAGCCTGGCTCGCGCGCCGGAAGTCCGGTTCGCGCAGGTTCAGGTAGGGGCGACTGAGGATCTTGATGGCGACGGGGCGGTCGCCCACCGACCTCTGGTGACCTGCGAACACGTCGGCGTGGCTGCCGACTCCGATCAAGCTGTCGACATGAAAGTCGCCGTCGATGACGGTGCCGATGACCGGATCGGATTCCGCTCGGCGCTGGATGTTCGCAGAGGATGGGGATCTGGGGTGGGCCACGGTGCAGCGTCGCTGGGCAGAAGGGGGGGACTCGGTACGGGCTCAAAGACGGGCTGAGGTCGAACTGATGGACGGGCTGATGGACGGGCTGAGGTCGGGCTGAGGTCGGGGGGACGTGCCTGCCTCGTTGCGGCCACCCTGTAGCGCGCGTCTGGATTGTGCCAGAAGGTGGCAGCGACGGCCACTTCCACGGCCTCGCAGCCGGTGCTATCCTTGCAGCCATGAGCGACATGCACACACTTCTCAATGCTAGCGATTTCGTCCGAGCCCTCGAAAGCGGGCGGATCGAGAGGGCCGAAGCCGGCCCGATCGAACTGTCCCCCGGCGAGTTCTCGGACGTCACCATCGACCATCTGCGCATGACGGGCACCAAGATGCTCGGACTGCAGATCGAACGCCTGGTCTCGCACTCGGTCGTCGCTCGCGGCGTCGAGCTGCGCGGCACGCGCTTCGAGGGCGCCCACATGGAGTCGTGGGACATCTCGGCGTCGTTGGGCCAGGCCGTGCAGTGGCCGCGCGCTCGGCTGATCGACTGTCGGGTGACCGATACGCCGTTGACCAACGCCAACCTGCAGCGGGCGGTCCTCACCGGCTGCCACTTCGCGATGGCCGACCTGAACCACGTCCGCCTGACCGAGGCGCTGCTGGCCGACTGCCACTTTGCCGACCCCCGCCAGGGCGGCGCCGTCCTCGACAACACCGACATGACCCGCGCCGTGCTCTGCCGGGTCGACCTGCGGGGCGCCAACCTCTTCCGCGCCCGTTTCCAAAACGCCATCCTGATCGGAGTCGACCTGAGCGACGCCAATCTGGTCGAGGCCGACTTCAGCGGTGCCGTCCTCATCGACGTCAACACCGATCGCGCCGAGATGTCGCCCGAGACCGAGCGCACCATCCGCAGCGCGCCGAGCGACCTCAACAGCGTCATCCGCTTGCTTGACGGCCACCCGCAGATCGCCCTCTTTGCCGCCGTCGCGCTCTCCCGCCTCGGCCGGACGAGCGCCCTGGGCGCCCAGGGTGGCGGCACACAGGTGGACGACGCCGTCGGCCGACTGCTGCGCCTCGACTTTCCGACGCTGGTTCGCGAGCTGCAGGGACGCGGCGGGCCGCCGGAGCTCTCTCGCCTGCGCGTCGAGGGCAGCCAGGTCTACGCGCGCAGCAACACCGGCAATGAGGTGCGCCTCACCGAACAGAGCGAGTCTGCGCCGGCCCGACCACCTGGCGCGCCTCCCGCACCGCTGTCGGCACCACTGCCGTCGGCTTCCTCTGGCCGTAGCGCGGACGGGAGCTCGGGCGGCGGGTCTGGTGGAGGCTCCGGCGGCTCATCGGGCAGTGCACCGCCCGCGCGCAGCCAGCCGTCGCCGCGAATGGGCGGAGGAGCGCAGCAGCCGCCAGCCGGTTTCTTCGAAGGCGATGGCGGCCTCGAGATCGACTGAGCCGCTCGGCGGCGCCACTTCCTATCTATGAACTTGATGTCTGTCTATTCGCACGTCTCGGTGGGCGCTTCGGCATGCACTGCGTCATGCCACCGACGGCGATGATCGGGGAAGAGGTGCTTGAACTTCACATTCAAGGCCAAGCTCGCCGGGTCATGGCGCCCCTCGACGGCGCCGAGCACATGCACGGGCTCGCTGGCGGGCAGACCGACGTCCAACCACACGAACGGGCCCCAGTCGACGTCCGCGCCGCCGTCAATGACGACGCCATCGCCGCTGACCTCGGCGGTCTGGTACTCGCCGGCGCTCGAGCCGTGACTCGCTGAACCCTGGATGCGCACGGGCCACGGACCGGATGTGGGGATATCGCTGGCGATATCCTGCCAGCCGCCGTGCCGCCTGCCATCTGTCGGGTCGCCGTCACCCTTGCGCTCGCTCATGGTCGCCCTCCAGGCGCGCCGATGGACCGCAGTACGCGGCTTCGACGGCCAGGTTGATTGTCGGGGGGCGACGAGATCGGTCAAGAAAAGGGGGGGCGGTGCAGACGCGCTGCGGCGCGGTCGCCGGCGTCGCTACCGGGCCGCGAGGGCGGCGTCGATACCGGCGCGGTCGAAGCCCGTGAGCAGTCGACCCCGCACCCACAGGATGGGCACACCGGTGAGACGCTCGGGCGGCACCCCTACGCTGGCCGCACGTGCCAGCATGTCGGCGCGGGCCCCGGATTCGCGCTCGATGTCGCGAGCGACAAATGTCACGCCCTTGAGGCGAAGGTACTCTGCGGCCTTGCGACAGTAGCCGCACCAGGTGGTCTTGTAGAGGATCACTTCGTTTTGTGCGGCCGCTGGCCCTCCGGGTGCCGGTGCCTGCTGCGTGGGTGCGACCGCCTGGGCGTCCTGCCAGGCTTGCTCGATCTCGTAGCGGTCGACCACCTGGACGGGGAACTCCGTCGCCTCTGCCGCGCTGACGTCGGCGACGAACAGCCACGTGCCTTGCAGCTTCGGATCGTCTGGGACGACCAGGACCTGAGCGCGGGCGCCATCGGGCACTTGCGCGACGGTCTTGACGGGGATCAGGTCGCCGGAGACGGGCGAGAAGTAACGCAGCGTGAACGCCCCTGCCTCGCGGCCCACCACAGGTGGCGACGGCGGCGCGGCGACAGCCACCGCAGGGACCGGCGCCTCGCGCCGGCAGCCGACGAGACCCACCAGGACCGCGAGGACCGCCAGGACCGCAAGCGCGGCATGAGCGGTCAGGCGGCCAGAAGCGATTCGGCTGGCGGCGGTGCAGCCAACTGTGGCGCTGGTCGCAACAGCGCGGCTGACGGCGGTACGGCTCACGGCATTCTCCGGGTCATGGCGTCGGCTTGGGTTCTGGCAACGCGCTTCCCGCCGGCGGCATTCCCACACCGAGGGCCTCCTCAACCCGCAGCATCAGGTGAGCGCCTCGGCCGCGGGCCGCCAGACGCATCGCTTGGGCGACGTCGTCGCGGCCGGCCAGTGGCACGAGGGTCTCGACTGCAGCGAGCTGAACCGGCGGCGCCGAGTCGCCCAGCGCGACGATCAGCGCGCTGACGGCGGTGTCGGCCTGCCTTCCGCTCAGGTAGCCGCCAAGGGCCCGGGCCGCCTCGCAACGAAGCTGCTCGCGCCCGGAGTGAATGTCCTCGACGAGGTCCGGCAGGACGCGCGGATCGCCGCGCGCTGCCAACGCGATTCGTGCCGCCGCTGCGACCGAGGCGTCCGGGTCGGCGACGGCGCCAGCCAAGGCGTCGCAGATCGGGCCGCACGGCTCGGCTG
>CALGHC010000221.1 GCA_937915965.1 uncultured Myxococcales bacterium | reverse complement strand
GCTCGCACAACGGTGGCGGGCGCAATGGCGCCAACGGCGGCAACGGCGGCGGCATCGTCTGGCTGGCCGCCAAGGAGGTCTCGGCGACGGGCACCCTCGCAGCCGACGGTGCCAACGGCGTCGATGGCTACTTCGCGAGCGGCGCAAACCAGCCAATGGGCGGCGGCGGCGGCGGCGCTGGTGGCGCGATCCGCCTCATCGCCAGCAACATCGCGGTCGGCGGCGCTGCCTCGGCCCAGGGTGGCAAGGGTGGCGGCAACAACGCCCAGGGCAGCTGCTCCCCGTCGGGCAAGGGTGGCGCCGGCGGCGTGGGGCGCATCTACTTCGCCGCGGCCGCGGTCAGCGGCAACACCACGCCCAAGGCGACGGTCGACCTCGCTGGTCAGGGTGGCGACATCACGGCGACGTACGCATCGGACGTCAAGGACACGTTGATGCAGAACGCGCGCCTCAACAGGGTCGAGTGGACCGGCGAAGCGCCCGCAGGGACCAGCCTGAAGATCGAGGTGCGCGCCGCTGATCTCGTCTACGCAGCCAACGCCGAGGCGCCAGCGTGGACGCCTGTCGCAAAGAGCGGGGATGACCCGGGACTGAAGGGGCGCTACATCCAATACCGCGCCACCCTCACTGGCAACCAGGCGGCCGTGCCTGTTCTTGCCGACGCGAAGCTCTCGGTGATCGGCTCGACACAGACCACCACGCTCCCCAAGGGTGTCACCCTTGAGATCGGTGGCAAGCTGGTCGCCCTGTCAGACGCCAACCCCATCAAGGAGCTCGGGCTTGTGGCCGACCAGCTGGACGTGACCGCCGCCCTCAACGAGGCGCTGGCTGCTGGCAAGGGTCTGGCGACGCTGCGCTTCTCGTCGAAACAAGCGGGACGCCTGCAGTGGGTGCTGTGGCTGGAGCGCTAGGCGGATCGCCGCGCAGCTAGGCCTCGACGCCGCGCGCCGCGGCCGCGAACCGGTCGACTACGTCTGCGGCCGATTCAATGGCGACCACGCCCTCGACGCTGCGACCGGCTTGCCAGTAGTCGGCGTAGACCGAGCCGCGGCTGATGATCCGCTTCAGCCGCCAGAGCGACTGCACCGTGTAGAACATCCGCATCCAGTGTTTGGTCCGAGAGTGGCCAAGCAGGCGGCGCGCGATGGGCCCAGCGCTCACGCCCATCTTCTGCACATAGGGAGTGTTGATGACCGCGACCGGGACGCCGGAGATCTTGTCGGTCCAGACGATGTCGGCGGAGCGGGCGCGGACGATCGCCTGCTTGTAGTCGTCATGCACCTTGCACTCGCGAGTGGCGATGAAACGCGTGCCCATCTGCACGCCAGCAAAACCCAGTCCGAGCATCCGAACGAACGTTCGTTCGTCGCCAACACCGCCCGCGCAGACAAGCGGTACGCCGAGATCGCCCATGGTCTCGATCTGTTCCTCGGCGGTGATGCGACCGGGATGACCACCAGCGTCTCGATTGACGCAGATCAAGCCGTCGACGCCGCCCTGCAGAGCGCGCTCGGCCCACTTGCGCTCGGTGACGTCGTGGTAGACCAGACCACCGACGGCGTGGGCCTTCTCGACGACCAGATCGGGCTTGCCCAGCGAGGTCACAAAAAAGCGCACCCCTTCCTCAAGCGAGATCTCCAGCCAGCGACGCAGGCGGTCCTCGTAGACCTTGGCGCTCTTCTCCATGATGAGGTTCACGCCGATGGGCTTGTCGGTGAGCTGGCGAATGCGCCGCAGGCCCTCGCGGTAATCCAGGCCGTGCACATAGGTGAGGGCCATGGGCTGAACGATGCCGATCCCGCCGGCCTCGCTGACCGCCGCAACCAGCTCGGGATCGGTGCACGGGTACATCGCGCCGCAGATGAGCGGCACCTCGATGCCCAGGGCCCGAGTCAGCGGCGTGTCGATCGGTCCGGCGCTCATGGCTTCCCCCAACAGGTCCATCTGATGCCGCCGTCGCAGGCGGTCACCCCGACGACCCGAGTAGCACAGCGGCCCGACCCTGCAAAGATCCGCGCCGCGCAGGATGGCGACCGAATCACGACGCGGTCCGCCCGGATGCATGGACGCGGTCCGCC
The DNA here is from genome assembly GCA_937915965.1 of uncultured Myxococcales bacterium. Classification (GTDB taxonomy): domain Bacteria; phylum Myxococcota_A; class UBA9042; order UBA9042; family UBA9042; genus CALGHC01. The sequence goes on along the minus strand of CALGHC010000221.1, from coordinate 4,189 downwards.
CGGATGCATGGACGCGGTCCGCCCGGATGCATGTTCGTATCCGCCCAAGCTCCGGCCGGTCTTTGTGCACCCGTGCAAGTCTGGCATCCCCGATGGCATGCGTCTTTCGCTTGCGCGGCTCGGCGCCGGGCTGCTACCCTCCACTGCTTCCAGGGGGGGCCTCGCGACGGCGCGACGCCCCCAGCCCGCACTATTCCCAATGGTGACACCATGGTCGCTCCACGGCGCTCGTTCGTCCTTGCTCTCCTGATCGCCACGCTCGCTGTCGTGGTCGGTTGTACAAGCGGCTCGAGCCCAAGCGGATCTTCCGGTGGCGGGAGCACCGACGACGCGGCTGGGACACCGGACACCGTCGCGGCCGATACCGGCAACACCGGCACCTACGAGCCGGCCAGCGTCGAAATCGGCGGCGCCTGCACGGCCGGCGAGGCCTGCAAGTCGGACATCTGCTACCGCGGCACATGCGTCGCCACATGCGCGTCACCGGCGGACTGCGACGCCGGCCAGGACTGCAGCAGCGACGACGGCGCCCGCAAGATCTGCGTCACGCCGAAGTACCCCAGCGCCATCGGCAAGCCCTGCGCGGTCGAGGACTCTTGTGATCCAGAGGGGCTGAAGTGCCTGGGCGGCATCGCGGTCGCTGGCGCCTACTGCACCCAGACCTGCAGCGACGACACCGACTGCCCGGCGCGCTACCGCTGCTCGTCGCTCGGCGACGCTGGCAATTACTGTGTCGAACGGACCTTCTGCGCGCCGTGCGTCCACGACGGCAACTGCGCCGCCGGCGCAGCCTGCCTCAATCAGGGCGCGAAGTCGTACTGCGCCCGGCCATGCAACCAAGGATCGACGGAATGCCCTGGCTACGCCTACTGCGGTGACGTCGGCAACGACAACTGGCAGTGCGTCCACAAGGCGGGGGCGTGCGTCGGCGACGGCAGCCAGTGCTCGGCATGCAACGAGGACACCGACTGCGTATCTGGCGGCCGCTGCCTGACCTACACCATGAGCCACGAGTCCTTCTGCGCAGAGAGCTGCAGCGGCGGCTGCCCCTCGGGCACCAGCTGCTACGACCAGATCGGTCAGTGCGTCCAGTCGGGCGGCAGCGCCGACGCCCTGCCGACCTGCGTCAACAAGCTCTCCCTGCACATGGAGAAGGGCGATATCATGAATGACTTCGCGATGGTGGGCCGAAAGGACAGCAACGGCAACGGCAACCTGTCCGACGACCCCCTGACCCTGGTGCGGATGTCGGATTTCAGCGATCGCAAGCTGATCGTCATGAACATCTCAGCGGTGTGGTGCTCGGTCTGTCGCTACGAGACGACGCTGATGAAGAACGCGATGGCCAAGTACGGATCGAAGGGGCTGACCTTCTTCCAGGTGCTGTACGAGGGTCCGACCCAGGGCTCGAACGTCGCGCTGGGTCACCTGGACTCGTGGATCAAGCAGTTCAATCCGCAAGGAGCCTCTGGAGTCGATCCAACCAAGCTGACCTCACCGATCAACTCCAAGCCGGGCTCGACGCCGTTGAACCTGTTGATCGACGCCAAGACCCGCAAGGTGCTCTTCAAGACCAACGGCTTGCCCCAGGACGGCATCGAGTCCCTGATCGAATACGGCTTCGCGCTGCTGCCCTGAGTCGGGCCGGGCGCCCGCGGCCCTGCTCGACGCTGACCGCAACCCTCGCCGGAGTCCTCCCTGATGTCCCGTCTCTACGGCTCGCAACGTCATCGCCGCGCGCGCGCCCTGCTGCTGGCGTCATTCGCGTTCGCAACCGGCCTCTCGCTGGCCAACGCCGCCCGCGCACAGTGCGCGACGTGAGGCAATCCAGCTCTCCCGGTGGGAGACACGGACCTCTCGCGAACCCTCGACGGCGCAGGCGGCAGCGCCACCCGCGTGCGCGCGGGCCTGGCCTGGGGCCGGGTGACCAGCGACACGTATTACACTGGCACCCAAAAAGAGGTGAACTTCGACGACTTCCATCTCGAGATGCAGCTCGTCAGCCTGCTCGCTGGTGTCGACCTTCCGACCGCCACCGGCCTGGCTTTGGCCCTGCCGTGGGCGAATATCAACGCCAGCGACGTCTTCGCACAGAGCGAAAACTCGGCGCTTGGCGACCTTGAGGTGAGGCTGCGCCAAGAGGTCACGCGCTTCTGGAAGGGCCGACCCTCCTGGATGCCCCTGCTCTCTCTGAGCGTCGGCGCGGCCGCACCAACCGGCGACTACGTGCCCAAGGCACAACCCGGCACCGGGATCGGTGACATCACGGGGGGCGGCGACCCCTTCGGTGGCGGCGGCGACCCCTTCGGCGGTGGCGGCGACAGCGGCAGCGGCAGCAGCAGTTCAGAGACCCTGCAGACGTTCTCGATCTCGCGCGGCATCTGGTGGCTGCTGGCCGATGTCGAATTGGTCGGCCGGATCACCGAGCGCTGGCGCTGGTTCGGCGCTGCCTGGACGCGTTGGCCGATGGGCAGGGCCGAGGATGGCTTCGAGTGGGCGCCCGAGTCGCGCTACGGCCTCGGTGTCGACGCGGATATCTACGACCGCTGGGTCGGCGCCTCCTTGCTCGCAGAGGTCGAGTGGCGCGGCACGGGCAGTGAGCTGATCCTGGGCGAACGCTACGAATTCGCCAACGGCGGCGGCGTGTGGCTCAACGCGATGCCGAGCATCCGCAGTCGGCTGGGAGACTACGCCACCGCGAACGTCTCGCTGCGCGTACCGTTGTACCGCGACGTCAAGGGCCTCCAAGGCGTCTCCAACATGTCGGTCTTCGTCAGCGTTAGCGGCCGGTTCAGCTTCGGCGGCGAGAAGGAATCGACTGACGCAGCGCCGGTGGTCCTCGCGCCGGCGACGGCGGTGGGCGAGGCGCCCCTTCAGCCCGAGATCGCTGCCCTGCTCGTTGCGGGCAAGATCACGCTCGTCGACTACTGGGCCGAGTGGTGCAAGCCGTGCAAGAAGCTGGGTAGCGAGATTGAGGCCCTGCACGCCGCGGGTGCCGACTTCGCGATCCGCAAGGTCGACGCGACCAGCTGGGAAGCAGACGATTGGCGCCACTACCTGCCGATCTCCCCGGAGCTGCCGGTGCTTGAGATCTTCGCGCCGGACGGCAAGCTGTTGGCGCGCCTGTCGGGCAAGCAGGCCTTCGAATTCCGAGCCTATTTGCCAGGGGCGCCGGAGGCCGAACCGGCAGCCGAGCCAGCGGCCGAGCCAGCAGCCGGGCCAGCCACTGACAACTAGGTCGACAGCCGAATCGACCGGCTCTGCTCAAGCCGCCGGACGTCAGCCGGCCGCTTGACCCATCTCGCGCAGATCGGCGACAGATACGCGACGACCGATCACGATCAATGTGCTGCCGGCGGCGAGCACGAAGTCCGGCCCGGGATTGTAGGTGAACGCGTCGCCGGCGCCGTCGCGCACGCCGACCACCAGGACGTTGGTGCGAGTGCGGATGCCTGAGTCGGCGAGGCGCTGGCCGGCAAGACGCGAACCAGGGCCGATAGGCACCTCGTCCATCGCGAGATCCTCGCCGCTCTCGTGCAGCAGGTAGTCCATGAAGTCGGTGACCTGCGGGCGCACCATCTCCTGGTACATGCGGTACCCTCCCATCGCGCTCGGCGAGACGACCTGCTGGACGCCAACCTGGATCATCTTCTTTCGCGAGCGTTGCTCGTTGACCTTGGCGACGATGCGGATCGTCGGGTTGAGCTCGCGTGCAGCGAGGACGAGGTAGAGGTTGTCCTGATCCGCGGCGAGCGCGGCGATGAGACCACGTGCTCGTCCAATCCCGGCGCGTTCGAGGACCGCGTCATCGCCGGCGTCGCCGATTACCCAGGGCACCTCGCCGTCCACCATCGCGAGAAAGGCGTCGATCGCCTCCTGCGAGTGATCGACAACGACCAGATCGTGGCCACCGCGGTGCATTTGAACCGCCGCGTGTTCGCCGTTGCGGCCGACGCCACAGACGACGTAGTGCCCCTGCATCCGCTCAATGCGCTTGTCCATCCTTCGCCTCCGGATCACCTCGTTGAGCTCGCCCTCGACCACGAACGCCGTAATATTCGACAGCAAGTAGACCATCGAGCCGGCGCCGACGAGAATCAACGAGATCGTGTAGGCGCGCAGCAGCGGATCGGCCCCGATCGGTACCGCCTCGTGAAAACCGACCGTCGACAGGGTCAGCACCGTCATA
>CALGHC010000220.1 GCA_937915965.1 uncultured Myxococcales bacterium | reverse complement strand
GCTGGTAGCAGCGAACAGCCAGACGCACAGCGGGGTGGGGCTTTGGCCCCACCCCGTTTGCTTTTTGCGCGCTTCTTGATTCGTTGGTGAGGCGCGACCGCTTCAGCCGAGAGCGACCGCTTCAGCCGAGAGCGACTGCTTCAGCCGAGAGCGACCGCTTCAGCCGAGAGCGACTACTTCAACTGGAAGTCCATCTCGGTGTTGCCGATCTTGATCCGGTCGCCGTCTTTGAGGAAGACCTTGTGGATGCGCGCGCCGTTGACCAGGACGCCATTCGTCGAGTTCATGTCGGCGACCTCGTAGCGCATCTGATCGATCTTGATGGCTGCGTGTCGACGTGAGACCGAGCCATCGCTGATGACGATCGTGTTGCCCTTCATCGAACCGATAGTCGTGACATCGTCGACGAGCGGGAACGTCTGGCCGGCCAGCGGCCCATCGATGCAGCGGAGTTTGCCGCGGTCGGGCCCGTCGTACTCCTGCTGCTGGTAGATGACCTGTTGGCCGCCGCCGCGATTGCCGATGGCCTTGATGACGAAGATCAGCAGCACGATGCCCAGGATCGCGCCAAGCACGATGCCAATCCACTTGAAGAGGTTGCCCCAGGCGAAGCCGCGCAATGGCAGCCGCACGTCGTTGAACTGGCCCTCAATGAGAGCACCGTCCGACGCCTTCACCTTCAGCTCGATGTTGTAGTTCGCCTCGTCCTTGCCCTTGATGTGTTCGCCGTGATCCGGCAACGCCGCCAGGGTGATCTTGATGATGCGCTGCTTCTTGATGCGCCCGGCGATCTGCTCCCAGCTCGCCGGAATCTGCGAAAAGTCGCCACTCTCGATCTTTCGAAAGACGCCGGTGGTGCCATTGGCGAACTGCAACGGCACGCTGAGATACCGCGGGTCATCGGCAGTGAAGCCAATCGCGTGAATGCGGACCTTGTAGTCCTGGTACTTCTCCAGAACGCGGTCGATCTTGCGGGTGAGCTGCTGTTTGCGGGTCTCGCGGTCCTTGCCGTCGGTCATGAGGACGACGAATCGACGACGGGCAGAGTCGACCTTGCCGTCGTTGATGGCGTCGGCCATGTAGCCAAGCGCCTTGTCGATCGCACGAACGACCTCGGGGGCCAGGGTGCGCTGCCTGATCTTGGCGCCGCCAATCTCTTCAGGCATCTCGTCGGCATCAGGGACACGGTAGTCGAGGATGATGGACTTGGCCTGCTTGAAGTCGCTTGCCATCGGATAGATCACTTCGTGCGGGACGCCCTCTCGGTATAGGACCACGGCGATCTTGTCGTTGCCCGACAGGCGCCCAATAAACTGACTCACGCCCTCCTTCTCTTGTTGGAAGGTCGAGTGCTGCTCGCCCTCACCCTGGATGTGGTAGCCGTTCGAGGCGTTCATCAAGATGACGACGGCGATAGGCTCACCGGCCTTCTCGGCGGTAGTGATCTCGATCTCTTGAATCTCAAGCGCCGCGCCGCTGGCGAGGATCTCGACGTCATCTTCGTCGAGTTTCTCGACCGGCCGGCCCTCGATGTCGAGAACGTCGGCGTGGATGACGAGCTGCTTGTTATCGCCCTCTTCGCTGTACTCGACATGTTCGATGACGACGCGCTTCTCGGCGAACGCTCGAACGCCGGGTGCGGTGACGAGTAGGAACGTGCCGAGCGCGCCGATGAAGCCGAGCGTGCCGAGCGTGTGGCGTGGCAAACTGCGCACGGAACCTCCTTCCTTGTGTTTGCTTCTCGCCGCCTGTCCGGCGGGGCGTCGGATCAGTTCAGCGATTTGAACTTCACCTCGGTGCGGCCAAAGCGAATCTTGTCGTTGTCGATGAGGTCGGAGCGCGAGCAGCGCTTGTCGTTGAGGAAGCAGCCATTGGTCGAGTCCAGGTCGACCAGCGTGAACTCTCCGTTCTCGTGACGGACCACGGCGTGATGCGAGCTGAGGTAGGGGTCCGTCAGGACGACGTCGCAGTCCGCCGCGGTGCCGACGGTGTTCTTGCCGTCGACCAGGCGGAAATCGCGCCCCCGCAGCTCGCCGCCGAGCACGACCATCCAGCCGACCACGGGCTGGAAGGTGCCCGCCGCGATCTGGTTGAGATCGATCGCTACAGTCTTTTCCGGCTCTTCGTAGCCTTCCGGCTCGTCGTAGACCTGCTCCTGCTGCTTCTTCTTGCCGAACCAGCCCATGCCCTCCCCCTGTTCGGCCTTGGCCGCTTCCTGTGCCTTCTTGCCCTTGGGCACTTTGGCACCCTTGGGCATCTTGGCGCCGCCCTTGGCTGCGCGCTTGGCGGCCTTGCCGGGCGCATCAACGGCCTTGTTGAACTTGTTGGCCGCGCCGCTCTTGGCGCGGCTCTGTATGCTCATCACCTTGCCGCGCGCGCGATTGACGGACATGTCGACGCGCTGCTGACCGAGGTTCCTGAAGAAGTTCCAGATCACGGTCGACACCAAATCCTGACCAGCTCGTGACGTGCGCCGCACCCTCGCGGCGCCATTCGGGCGCGGTCAGAAACACGCCCGTCCTATCAACGACTAACATACGACGAGTCAGAGGTCATTGCCAGCAAAGCGCGCCCCACGCTGCCGGTCGATCTCGCGCTACTTCTTCAGGGGTTGGTAGGCCCACATCTTGAAGATGTTGATGTCACGGTCCGCGGTGACTGGCTTCATTCGGAGACGAAGCGTGACCTCGCGCACGTGCTCGGCCGGCACGCAGTAGGTCCAGTTGCGCCAGCGGAACTTGCGGTCGGCGCCGGCGCAGACGCAGTTGGGCAGGCGGCGGTCATTGGCCTCGAGCTCTGCCTCCCAGTCGCCGTGCACGTAGTCCATCCGCCAGACGATGTAGACGTCCCGGCCGGGCTCGACGTTGTGCATCTCGAACTCGAGCAGGCCGCCCTCGAACGCGACGCCGGTGTCCTCGACGACGACGCCGTCGGGATACTTCAGCCGCTGGCGAGTGCGGTAGCGGTCCCGCTCGCCGCTGATCTTCCAGGCGTGGCTCTTCTCGCTGTCGGGCTCGAGCGGGTCGATCATGTCGATCAACCCCATGTCGACGCCTTCGACGTTGATCTGGTCCTCGAATGGCTTGGAGCGGATCTTGATGTTCTCGATCAGGACGTTGGTGTCAGTCTCCTTGGACTCGACCTTCTTGCGTGGCTTGCGCAGGCTCTTGTCGAGGATCGTCTCCATGAACTTCTGGCACTCGCTCTGGTAGCTCATGAGCGCGCCGAGGAACTCGACGGTGAAGCTGCCCTCATCGAACTTGTGGATGGAGATCTCGACGTGCTTCTTGAAGTTGGCGAAGTCGCGCTGACTCGAGACCTGCGGCACGTTGGCCTCGATCTCTTCGATGGTCATCCACTGCTGGTTGAGGATGATCTGGTAGAGCTTGAAGAAGTTGCGCAGATCGATGAGCTGGCTGTGCAGCATCATCTCCAGCGTGATGTAGGCGTGCAGGACGTCGCCGGCCGGCAGAACGCGCAGGCTGTGGTAGAGATATCCGTAGACCTGCTTGCTCTTCTGGACCATCTCGAGCAGGTCGACCAGGGTCTTGGGATCCATGAAGCTGCCGACGATGCCGGCGATCGGCACGAATCGCAGGTCGATCTCGTTGTCCTTGGGGTCATACGGATCCTTTGCATCTGTGACGCGCTTGACGGCCTTGGTCAGCGCGATACGCCCCAGCTCAACCTCGCCGTCGGTGGCCGGCTCGGTGACGACCCACTCGACCTTGCAGGACTCCTTCACGCGGCGGTGACCCTTGAAGTCGAGGTTCTCCTTGTACGAGATGAAGTCCGTAAACTCCTCGATGTAGCGCACGACCAAGTAGACCGTCGCCGGCAGCTTGAAGTCGCCGGGGTTGAGCTGCTTGATCTCGGGCTCCCAAAGGAAGATGTCGCTTCCCTGGCCGTCGATCGCGTAGCCGCTCTGCACCTCGACCGCCAGCTCGCCGCGGCCGCGGCCGGTGACCCGAAAGCCACCCAGCGCGTGCGGCACGATGCCCGGGCCGTGGAACATGCGGTTGTGCAGCTTGCGCTTCTCGACGTGGTAGCGCTCGCCGTCGTTCCAATCCGTCTCAGTGGTCCGGAATCCGCGGAAGAAGTTCAGGCGCTTGAAGTTCCGCTCGGTGGTCGCCGTCATGGCTCTCCTCGTCTCGCTGGGCGTCGTGTCGTCGCTCGTCGGATGTTCGCTCTTCGTGTCGTCGTCGCGTCGTCGTTTCGTCGCGTCGTCGTTTCGTCGTGTCGTCGTTTCGTCGTGTCGTCGTGTCGTCGTTTCGTCGTGTCGTCGT
>CALGHC010000219.1 GCA_937915965.1 uncultured Myxococcales bacterium | reverse complement strand
TGATTGAAATGGCGCGGCGCACCGGCCGCGACGATCTGGTCTCGCAGTGGCAGATCCGCGTCGGTCACGTCGCCGCGCTCGCCTGGATCGGGCCATTTGGCGGCGAACACGGCACCGCCATGGCCGCCGTCAGCGATTTCGAACGCCAGACGGTCGTCGCTGCACCTGGGACGCTCGCTTCGACCCAGGGCCGCGACGGCGTCGTCACCTGGGCCAGGGTGCCGCCGTCGTTGGACGACCCCATCGCAGGCGTCGATCTCGCCGCGCTCATCGATCGGTCTACGGACGCGTTTGTGTACGTGCGCACCTGGGTCCGTGCCTTGCGGCGCGGAGACCACCGCTTGACGTTGGCCTGCGACGGCGCGGCGCGGATCTGGGTGGGCGGTCAGCGTCTCGCCGATGTGGCTGAGCGGCCGGAGCCTGTCAGTCACGACCTCGCCTTGCTGCTGCCGCGCGCTACCCACGCGACTGTCCTCCTCGATGGCAGCTGGACCGAGGTGGTGATCAAGGTCGCTGCGAGTCATGGTCGTCTGCGCTTCCGACTCGCGTTCTCCGCGGCCGACGGCACACCGGCCGAGGTCCTCGCGACCGACGGCCCGCCGGCAGACGCCGGCGACCGCAGTGGCGCTCCGGTGGCCGCCGCCACGCCGCCGATGCGCCGGGGTGCCGCCCAGATCGATCCGCTGCAGGCCTGGCAGAACGCGTTGGCGGCGCGCCTCGGCGTCGCCGGGTCGACCGTAGCCGAGGCCTCTCCGGCCTCGACCCCGGTCTCATCGAGCGTCGCCATCAGGCTCGGCACGCCGACCTGGCGGGCGCTAGCCGGCCTGATCCGAACTGGTTTGATTCGAGAAGATGCGCTCGCTGCCGCCCTGACTGGCCGCGCGGTTGGTGTCTTGCCCGCAGACGAGCTGGTCGCCCTCGCGCACGCCGGCGCCGCTCAGGCGCCGGGCGATCGGCTTGAGCGCTTGCGCGCGTGGCGGGCGCGGCTGCCCGCCTCAATTGATGTGCTGGTCGCCTGGGCGCGTGCGCTCGACGACGTCGGCCGCACCGCCGACGCCGCCTCCGCCTGGGCCCGCGCTGCTGCCAACGGCCCAGTCCCTGAGGACCGGTCGGTCGCTGCCTGCGCGATGCGGGTCGACCTGTGGCTGCGCCTCGGCGCCGATCTCGCCGCTCTGTTGCAGTCGCGACGCTGCGCACAACGCTTTGTTGACGCGCCAACGGCACTGCAGCTCGCTGCACGGATCGCCGAGTCCCGCGACGATCTGCACGGCGCTCTGAGGGCGCGGCTGCGCCTCGCGGCCCTGCTGCCGGGGCGCGTCGACCTGCGCCTGGGTGCCCTCGCTGCGCGTTTCGAGACCGGCGACCTCGCCTCGGCCCGCGACGAGGCGGCGGCGATCGACCGAGCCTTCCCCGGGCGCCACCACACCGCCCTCGTGCTGGCTCGCGCTGCCCTCGCCCAGGGCGATCTCCGGACCGCCCGTGAGGCTTTGGAGAGGCTGCCGGTCTGGCAGCGCCGCGCAACCGCATGGGAGCTCATTGGTCGGGTTGCCGCCGCTGGCGGCGACCGCGGCGCAGCGATCCGCGCGCTGCGTGCCTCGCTGCATCTGGCCCCAGGACGTGCCGAGCTGCGCGCTCGCCTCGGGCTGCTCGCCCCAGACAGCCACTTCTACAGCCGCCATCGCAAGGACCTTGTCGCCTGGCTGCGCAGCGAGCAGCGCGCCCGACCGGCGTCTGCGCCCTTCCCCACCGACGCCCGAATCCGCTTGCGGCAGACCGTGACCAGGCTGGTCGGCAATGGGCGGCAGGCCCGGTACGAGGCCGAGGTCTCCCGAATCGGCGCCGATACGGGCGGCCCCCATCAGGTGTCGATCACCTACGTCCCGTCGCAGTCTTTCGTCGAGATTCTCACCGCTGTCGTTCTCAAACCTGACGGACGCCTCAGCCGCCGTGTCGATCAAGAAGTACACGCACTGAGCGAGGCCTGGTACGGCCTGTATTACGACCTCGACGAGATCGTCCTGTCGTTCGAGGGAGTCGAGGCTGGCGACCAGGTCATCGTCGAGTACGTAGCGCGCGATTTCGTCTCCGACCCGTTCGGCCTGGTGTTCGGAGAGCTGCAGCTGTTGGGTGATTCGTTGCCCATCGAGCGCACCGAGGTCGTCGTCCAGCTGCCCAAAGGGACGCCACTCTTCCACGCGCTGCATGATCCGCGCTCCGCCACGGCCCCCCCGACTCTTGATGTCGCCCACACGATCCGCACCGAGGCAGGCGCCGGTGGTGGCGCCGCCGCTCCGACTTGGGACGAGTGGCGTTTCACAATCGGCGCAGTCGAGGCGATCGACGCCGAGGCTTCGATGCCTGGAGCGACCGAGGTCGCGCCGTATCTGCATCTGTCGTCCTTCGCGTCGTGGTCGCAGGCCGCCGCCTGGTATGGCCGCTTGGTCGCACGCGCGCGCCCCGCCCTGGGTTCCGACCCGACCCTGACCAGCCTCGCTCGGTCGCTGACCGCCGACGCGACGTCGCGCGCGGACATGGTTCGTCGGCTGTACCGCTTCGCGTCTGAGCAGGTCCGCTACGTAGGGCTCGAGTTCGGCGTCCACAGCCTTGCGCCGCATGCGGTCGCCGAAGTGGTTGCCCGGCACTTCGGTGACTGCAAAGACAAAGCGACGTTGCTCGTCAGCTTGCTGGCCGAGGTGGGTGTGCCCGCCGAGGTGGTGTTGGTGCGGACCATCGACCGCGGCCGTCTCGGTGACCCGGTCGCCTCTCTTGGCGTCTTCGATCACGCGATCGCGCGGGTGCCCGAGTTCGATTGGTGGCTGGACGCGACCGTCGGGCGGCACGTACCGCCTGAGCTGCCATCGGCGGATGCGGGCGCGTTTGCGTTGCCGATCCCCGCTCCTGCGACCGCCACGACGGCCGTGGCGGTCGGGCCCGTCTCGATCCCCGAGTCGACGGCGCTGGCCAATCGGCGCGCCGAGGAGACGTTGATTCGTCTCGCCAGTGACGGCACCGCGACCCTTTTCGCGACGGTGCGCCTACATGGGCTGCCGGCGGCGATGGTCCGCGACCAGTTCGCCGCCGCTGATACCCGGCTTGAGCGGGTCGAGCGCGAGTTGACTGGCCGCTTCCCCGGCATCCGGGTCGTGCGGGTCGAGGTCGACGGCATCGAGCCAGCTGCCGCGGAGGTCGTCGTGCGGATCGACGCGGTCGTGCCCTTGTGGGCCAGCGGCGACGCCGGCGAAACGAGCTGGTCTGTTTCGCCGCTGCGGCCGCCCGTGGCGTCGCTCGAACAGCTCGTCAGCGCGCCCAAGCGCACGCAGCCCCTTGTCATGGACCACCCGTGGCAGGACGAGCTGGTGTTGCGCATCGAGGCGCCGCCGGGGCGGGTCTTCAGCGAAGCGCCGCGACCGATCCGCCTGCAGTCCGATGCGCTTGTCGCTGAGGTGGCCGCCAGCGGGATCGGGACGCGGCAGATCCATTTGAGACGACACTTGACCTGGCGCCACCGTCAGCTGGCCGCGGATGCGTACGCAGGCGTGCGCCGCGTCCTCGCCGAGGTCGACGTCGTGCTCGCCCAGCCCGCGATCTATGGGCTGGCAGCCGACGCCTCCGCGCTCAAGGAGGCGCCATGAGATCCTGTCGTGCTCGTCTCGCCCCGCGCGATGCGGGGCCTCAGCGGAGCCGCCCGCCCGCGCGGCGGACCTGCCGGACTGATCGTGCGCGGCGGCGAGATCGTCGC
>CALGHC010000218.1 GCA_937915965.1 uncultured Myxococcales bacterium | reverse complement strand
TCGCGACTTCCCCACTGCTTGGCTGCATTCGCCGCCCCCAGGACCACCGACGTCATTCCCAGACACCGGATTTGGAACCGCGCCCCCGCAAAGACGCGGCCACCGAGACGTAGCCCCGACGTCGCCCCACAAAGTGACGGCTACATCTCCGCGTTTCCGAACACGACTACGCGCGCGCCGCGACCAGACCGCGAAGCTTGCGCAGCCCGCGCAGTGGCCGCAGCCAACGGCCCGCTTCGGCCGCGACGTTGGCGGTCGTGCAGCCGGCTCCCTGGCGCGACTGGTGCAAAGCGCGCCCCAGCCACGGATGCCGGGCGATCAGCCCCTGAACCTGATCCATGTCGACGCCGGCGCGTTCGAGCGCCGCGTCCACCTCGGCGCTGGCCTGGGCACGCGCCTTGAAGAGCATCATCTGCACGCGGCTGTAGGCGTTCACTGCCGAGTCACCCGTGGTCTCGATGGGCAGGAAGATCGCGTTGGGATGCAGCGCAGTGACGATGCTCTGCACACCGTCGCTCACGCCCGAGCTCGGCAGGCAACCAAATGGCTTCACCGACAGGGTCATGTTCACGTGGCTGTGCACCGTGTTGAGGATCAGCTTGGCGACCTCCATGTGGCCTTCGCCGCCGCGGTTTTCGTTGTGGTAGTGACGCGCAGCGATCTCCGCGAGCTCGTTCATGTCGGCGAGCTCCTTGCCGGGCAGCCCCATCGTGTGGGCGATCGCCTGGAAGACCGCGCGCATCGCCTTGTCGGCAAACCACATGGTCGCGATCCGCTGGCGCGCGTCGACACCCTTGAGTCCCCACGGGCCGCCGTCCTCGCCGTTGAGGCCCATACGCCGGCGGGTGTCGAAGCTGACCTCCCAGAGCATGTAGAGGATCCAGGCGGTGACCGTCTGCACCTCGACCTCGGCGCCCTCGGCCTCGAGGAAGCGCGGCATCTTGTAGTTGCCGTCGCCTTCCGTGGTCATCGCCCAGAACTCGCCGATCATCGAAACCTTCGGCTTGATCCGAGTCCGATCGACGGCGACCTGGCCAAGCTCGCGGCGCACCCGTAGCAGCGTGAGCGGTAGCTCGTGGAGACGCCCAGGCGTCTCGAATGTCTTGACCACCATCGCGCGGCAGCGCTCGATGGCCGCGTCGGTCGCGCCTTCGACCCGTTCATAGGGACGAACCCGGTAGCTGATGCTGTTGAGCACGTCGCCCACCACGATCGCGAGCAGCACGCGCAGGAAGAAGGGCTTGTTGAGCACCAGACCGCTGTCACCGTCGATCATCTGATCGAGCCCGCCGGTCTGCTGAAAGAGGATCACCCGGAAACCCTCGAAGCCCGCGTCACGCAAAGCCTTGCGGTACTCGGTGACGTACGACCCGAAGCGGCACGGTCCGCATGCGTTGGCGGTCACGAAGACGTAGCGCTCGATGATCTCCTCGGTGGTCATGCCGCCTTTGCGCATCAGGTCGAGGGACTTCACGAGGTTGCCCACCGTGAACCAGGTCGGGTTGCACTGGCCGCGGCTGCCGAACTCTTTGCCGTAAGCCAGCGCGAGGGTGTCGGGGCACTCAAGCGCCTGAACCCGGTAGCCCAGACCACGCAGCCCAGCGACGATGAAGGTGTCGTGGCTGAGCGTCAGCCCGCTGACCAGAATGGTGGTGTGCGCGCGATCGGCGGCGCGGAAGCCAGCCCCGAAGTTCTCCGTCCACTGATCTGCGTCGCCGATACCCAAGCGGGCCTTTTCAGCGTCGGCGAAAGCCTGCAGCTCGGCGTCAACGGCGGCCCCAAGCTCGGCCTCAGCACGAGCACTGCGGGCAGCGGCGTCCTCGCGATCAGCGCGGTCGAGTCGGCCAACCGGCACGCCGCCACTGCTGCCACCGGCGGCATCCTTGTCACGGCTAGGAACGGTCGGGTTGGTGAGATCACGCATGGTAGCTCCTGAAAACGGGTCAAAGAAACAGAATAAACAAACACTTCGC
>CALGHC010000217.1 GCA_937915965.1 uncultured Myxococcales bacterium | reverse complement strand
TGCCATCGAACTTCTCATGGTGGGTCCGGGCGATCGTCGCGGCGAGCTGCAACATGTCCGAGGTGGTGCCATGGAGGATCCGGAAGCCGACCTCGGCGTGCTTCTTCATCACCTCGAATTCCTCTGTGGTGAGCTTGCCGCGCTTCATCAAGATGTTGTCTGGCGTGCCAATCTTGCCGATATCGTGCATCGGACTGGCGATGCGCATCTGGTCGCATCGCTCCTCGCTCCAGCCCAGTCGGCGGGTGATCAACTCGCAGTACAAGCTCATTCGATTGATGTGGTAGGCGGTCTCGTCGCTGCGGAACTCGGCGGCGAGGGCCAGGCGGTTGATCGTCTCTTCGTGCGACTGCCGCAGCTCGGTGCTGGTCTCCTCGAGCTTGGCGACCGTGGCGCGCAGCTCCGTTGTTCGTTCGGCCACGGTCTGCTCGACGTTGATCAGGATCTCGTTGGTCTCGAATGGCTTGATGATGTAGCCATACGCGCCGATCTCCAAAGCGACGTTGGCGATCTCGGGGTCGTCGACGCTCGTCACCATGACCGCCGCCGTCTCCGGGTGGTTCTCGAGCACATAGCGCACGAGGTCGATTCCCGACTCGCCCGGCATGTTGACGTCGCTCAGCACCATCGCGAATTCGTCCTGGGAGAGCTGCTCGCGGGCTTCCACCGAGTTTGCCGCCAGCGTGACATCGTAACCGTGCCGGGCGAGCAGACGGCCCAGCATGCGCCGGATCAGATCCTCGTCGTCGACCACCAATAGCCGGGTCATGCGTCTCTCCCTCGAATCGTTGGCGCTTCCCGCCGCTGTTCTCGTTGTCGCGCGTCGGTGTCAGCCGGCCGTCGCGTCGGTCCCTTGCCGGTCGAGCACTTCGCGCACCCTGCCAAGGATCCCCTTCCACGTAAATGGTTTGCAGATCAGCCGGTCACTCGGGATCTTGCCCGCATGCCGCGCGATCACATCTTCGGAGTGACCGCTCATGAACAGCACCTCGGTCGTTCGCCCGGAGCTTGCGAGCCGCGTCGCGAGCTCTGGTCCGCTCATATGCGGCATCACGACGTCGGTCAGGAGCAGGTGGATCGGCCCGACGTGGCGCGCCGCGATCTCGAGGGCGGTGGGGCCGTCGGCGGCCTCAAGGAGCGCATAGCCGTACTGTGCCAGCACCTTGCACGCTGTCGCCCGCACGGTCGCGTCATCCTCAGCGACCAGGATTGTCTCGCCCTTGCCTCGAACGGGAAGCTCAGACGTCACCGCGAAATCTCGGCTCCGCCGGCGCCGCATGGCGGGCAACCAGACGTCGCAGCGGGTGCCCTCGCCCGGCCGGCTCTCCAGGGTGGCGTGGCCACCAGCGTCGTGACAGATCCCGTGGACGACTGACAGCCCCAATCCCGTCGACTCGCCCAGGGGTCGGGTCGTAAAGAACGGCTCAAATGCGCGTGCGGCGGTCGGCGCGTCCATTCCTACGCCGTCGTCGATGACCGAAATCCGGACCCAGGACGGGTCATCGCGCTCGGGCAACTTGCGGCGCAGCGCAGCGTCGGCGTCGACGTTGGTCGTCTCGATGCGCAGCTTGCCGCCGCGTGGCATCGCGTCGCGGGCGTTGAGGACCAGGTTGAGGACCGCCTGCTCGATGCGTGCGGGGTCGGCGTGAACCTGCCACCCAGCTGGCGTCAACGCCCACTGCACCTCGACGTCCTCGCCCAGCGTGTGCTCGATCAGCGTCCGTAGCTCGTCGAGCAGCCCGTTGACCGAGAAGCGCTCCGGGTGGCCTGGCTCGCGGCGGCTGTAGACGAGCAGCTGGTGGATCAGGTCGGCCGCCCGCTTGCCAGCGGCCTTGATCTCAAGGACGTCCTCGCGCAGCGGCGAGTCCGATGGTAGCCCCTCGGCGACGAAGCCCGAGTAGCTCAGGATGACGGCGAGCAGGTTGTTGAAGTCGTGGGCGATGCCGCCGGCGAGCCGGCCCAGGCTGTCGTTGCGTTGGGTGCGCTGGAGGCGCTCGTGGAGATGTTGCTGACGTACCTCAAGGTCGTGCCAGGCCGAGACGTCATGGGCTACGACGCAGACGCCTGTCATGGGGCCGTCGGCATCGGTATCGGGCTTGGCGTTGCTCGCGGCGTCGCTCGCGGCGTCGCTCGCGGCGTCGCCCGTTGCGCAAATCGGGTTGTAGCGCAGCTCAAGCGTACCCGGACCGTCGCCGTCCGCTCGGTCGTACGGACGCCGCGCGACGAGGCCGTATTCGCCCGCCAGGCATCGACCGATCAGGTCCGCGTCACCCTCGCCGACCGCGCCGGGCAGGACCTCGACGACGGCACGTCCGGCGGCTTCGATCGCTGGCACGCCAGTGAGCAGCGCCATCGCATCCGACCACGCGAGGACGTGCGCGTCGGTGTCGACGAGCATCAGCGCGCTGCCGCCCGCGCCGCTCAAGCTGCGCCAGACTGCCGCGTCTGCCGCGCTGTCTGCCGCGCTGTCTGCCGCGCTGTGTGCCGCGCTGTCTGCTGCGCTGTCCGCGACGCTGCCCCCCACGCCACGCTGCGGGCCGGCTGCAGCGGCGGCCCGAATCGGCTTGTTTTCGGGCTTTGGGGACGCGGGAACCACGTTGCTGCTCCTGAGATGCTGCCGGAGGCTGCCACGCGCCTCTCGGGCGGGTCAACAACTTGTCGGCGCCCCCAGGTCGCGTCCTCTATGTGGCGCCCGCGTGGTCGATCGCCGGTGGTTCTCCCGGGCTTTGTTCGCTGCTTCCCAGGACGCCACAATGCCCCTACTCTCTGGCCTGGTACCGTGCCCGGAGCCGAGCCGCAATGATCCTCGACCGCCCCATCGCCGTCATCGACATCGGGTCGAACTCTGTGCACCTCATGCTGCTGCAGCCGGTGCCTGACGGCCTGCCGCGGCTCGTCCGCAAGGTCAAGGACTACGTCCGCCTGCGCGCCGCCATCGACGACAGCGGCGCCCTGAGCGAGGAGGCCATCAGCCGCGCCGCGCTGGTCATCGCGGAGTTTCGGCGGATCGCCGACGACGCCGACGCCGAAGTGCGCGC
The DNA here is from genome assembly GCA_937915965.1 of uncultured Myxococcales bacterium. Taxonomy (GTDB): domain Bacteria; phylum Myxococcota_A; class UBA9042; order UBA9042; family UBA9042; genus CALGHC01. The sequence goes on along the minus strand of CALGHC010000217.1, from coordinate 5,816 downwards.
GGTGGCGACGGCAGCGGTGCGCGGCGCGCGCAATCGTCGACACTTCGTCGAGCGCATCCGTGACGACGCTGGCGTCGAAGTCGAGGTCATCGACGGCCGCCGCGAGGCCGCCCTTGTCTACCAGGGCGTGCGCCTGGGCATGCCCGGCTTCGACGGTGCACAGCTGTGCGCCGACGTCGGCGGCGGCTCGACGGAGGTCCTGCATGGCCGCGGCGACGAGGTCCAGGCGATCGCCAGCGTCGACATCGGCGCCGTCGGCCTGACCCGCGATCGACTCGGTGACGTGCCGGTCTCTGCTGTCCGCCTGGAGACGACACGAGTCTGGCTCCGCGAGGCGCTCGCGCGGGTCGTCCTGCCCTTCGACGGCCTGGCACCCGAGCGTTGGATCGCCACCTCAGGCACGATCCAGCGGCTCGCCAGGATGCACGTCGCGGCCACCGGTCTGGATCCAGACACACCGATCGACGGCATCACAATCGACCGCCTGGCCCTCGACGCCTTGGTCGACGCGCTCGCCGCCGCCGACACCACCGAGGCGCGCTTGCGGCTCCCAGGCATCGACCCCGACCGCGCCGACATCCTGCTCGGCGGCGCCCTCGTCTTCGAAGCGCTGGCCGACGTCTTCGCCATCCCAGCCTGGACCGTGTCCATGGCCGGGTTGCGCATGGGTCTCGCCGCCGAAGTGTTGCGCCGCCGCCGGGCCCGCGCCGCTTGAGCCGTCGCAGCCACTGCTGCAGGGAAGCACGATGCCAGCCAAGAGCCGAAAACCCGGGCGCAGCCCACCGCCCCGCGCGAAGAAGCAGTCGCCGCACGTCGGTTGGCAGCCCGACGTCGGTCGGTTGATGCCGGCCGTCGAGGCGCTGCTCAAGGAGCGCTACCTGCCGCGCCGCCATCGTCACAGCGGCGCGTCTCTCGCCGATGTCGTCGCCGATGCCCTTGCGACCCTCTCCGAGGCGTTCACCACAGAGAGAGACACGCTGCCGCCGGCCTATCTTTCTCGCGTCGACCTGCGCGCTGCCTACCTTGCTTACTACCTCGCAACTGGCGTCGCCACGGCCATGGCCGTGATGCGTGGCGCTGGCCTGCTGCCCCTGTTGCGCGCCGCCGCTGTGGCACGCGAAGGCCCGCTCGCCGTCCTTGATCTGGCAGCTGGGCCCGCGACAGGGGCGTTGGCCACCGCGCTCCTGGTCGATCGGGAGACCCCGCTGTCGTTTACGGTTCAGGACACGGTCCCCGGCGTGCTGCGCGATGGCCGGCACCTGATCGGGACGCTGCGCTCGGACTCGGCGGTCACCCTTCGAACCGGCAACCTGCGCGACGGTCGCTTCGTGCGCGCCGAGCTGCCCACCCAGCAGGACGTCATCTTGCTGCTCAACGCCCTCAACGAGTGGTCTGCTCCGCCGCGACGACGAGTTGGATCCGGCGAAGAGGAGGCTCGGACCGACCGAGGCGCCGAGCTCATTGCCAAATTGATCGACGAGAAGCTCGCCCCCGGCGGGGTCGTTGTCCTCGTCGAGCCGGCGACCCGCTCCGGTTCACAGCGCCTGATCGGTGTGCGCGAAGCCTTCGCCGGCCGCGAGGACCTGACGATCCTCGCGCCCTGCACCGGCGCAAGCGAGTGCCCCTATGCCCGCGCCTCGACCACTGACTGGTGCCACGCCGAGCACCCCTGGCAGCGCCCAGCCCTGGTCGTCGCCTGCGACCGACGCTTGGGGCACCAGCGCGACCGCCTCAAGTTCAGTCAGCTGGTTCTGCGCAAGGCGCCGTTGGTGCCCGCCGAGGCCTCCGCCGGCGGGGCCCGTCCCTACCGGGTGATCGGCGGACCGATGCGCGTCGAGGGTACGATTCGGCGCTACCTCTGTGGCCCTCAGGGGCGGGTCGTCTGGCAGGGGGATCGCGAGGCGTTGCCATCCGGTCATCCGATCCATCACGTGCAGCGCGGCGCGCTCCTGCAGCTCGCTGGCGAGGCGGCGAGAGCCCGCAGCGGCCGCGGCGACGAGCTGGTCCTGACGGCCCAGCGTGACGACGGCCGGTCGCCTCGTGAAGATCCCAGCGGACATCCCAAAGGCAGCCCGGTCAGTGACGCGCCGGAGCGCAACCACGGCAGCGACGACGTCCCCGGCCGCGGACCAAGCGCGGCTGCACCAGCTCGCCGCGACAAGAGCCGCGGCCACGACGGTCCCGCACGGCGCGGCCGGCCGCGCTGATGGCGTAGTCGGCGGTTGAAACTACGAGGTGATCATGAGCTGGACTTCAGACGACTTCCGTTGGGACCTGGGCGAGGCGCTCGCCGGCGACCGCGCGATCGCGACGACCTCCAGCGACCTCGACGGCCGGCGCATCGCCCTGCTGGTCACCGGCGGCATCGCCGCCTATCGCACCCCGAGCCTGGCCCGCGAGCTGCGCCGGCACGGCGCGCAGGTCTTCGCGTTCGCGACCCCCTCGGCCTTGCAATTCGTGACCCGCGACAGCCTGGAGTGGACGACCTCGCATCCCTTGGTCAGCGCCCTGGACGGCCGCGCCCAGCACGTCGAGACCGGCCGTGTCGACGCATGGCTGGTGGCGCCGGCGACCTACGCCACCATCAACAAGGCCGCGACCGGGATCGCCGACAACGCGGTCACGACCGCGCTGGCGAGCGCCCTGGGTGCCGTCGAGGCTGGCGCGACCCAGGTGATCTTCGCGCCGACGATGCACGGCTCGATGGCCAACACGATCTTGCGCGACAGCCTCGCTCGCCTCGCCAATCTGGGCTGTCGGGTGATTCCACCCGTTGGTCGTGACGGCAAGGCGACCCTTCCCGATGACGCAGCGCTGGTCGCCGTCGTGGTCGCTGCGTTGCGCTGAACCGCGCTGGTCTGCGCCGTTCTGCGCCGTTCTGCGCCGTGCTGAGCTGCGCTGACCTGTGCGATCCCCGCGTTTCGACTCAGGCCGTTGTCTTGTCGCGCGCCCTGCGGCCGCGATTCTTGCCCTTGGTCGCGCCACTACCGCTGAGGCGAGGCTCGTAGCGGAAGACGAGCCGCTCGCTCTTGCGGTCGCGCTTTCGGTCGACGTCGCTGCCGTCGCTGCCGTCGCTGCCGTCGCTGCCGTCGCTGCCGACGTCGCTCACGCCGTCGCCGTCGTCGTCGCCATCGGCCACGTCGACGTAGACCGTCCCGCCCGTCGTCAGCTTGCCGAAGAGCACCTCGTCGGCCAGCGGCTTGCGCAGCTCGTCATGGATCAAACGTCGCATGGGCCGGGCACCAAAGCGCGGATCGTAGCCTTGCTCGGCCATCCACGCCTTCGCCGCTTCGCTCAGTTCGATCGTGACCTTGCGGTCGGCGAGCTGTTCGGAGAGCTCGGCGACGAACTTCACGACGATGAGCGCCATGATCGACGGGTCGAGGCGGTTGAAGTGGATCCGGGCGTCGATGCGGTTGCGGAACTCAGGTGCGAAGACGCGCATGTACTCGCGGTCCTCGTCGGCGTCGCCGCTGCCGCCGCCAAAGCCGACGCGGCCCTTCTCCAGGTCGCGGGCGCCGACATTGGAGGTCATGATCACGATCACGTGACGAAAGTCCGTGGTCTTGCCGTTGTTGTCCGTCAGACGGCCACTGTCCATCACCTGCAGCAGGACGTTGAAGACGTCGGGGTGGGCCTTCTCGATCTCGTCGAGCAGCAGGACCGCGTGCGGCGTCTTGCCGATCCCCTCGGTGAGCAGGCCGCCCTGGTCAAAGCCGACGTAGCCCGGCGGCGCGCCGATCAGCCGCGACACCGTGTGCCGCTCCATGTACTCGCTCATGTCGAAGCGGACGAAGTTCAGGCCCAGGGTGGTGGCCAACTGGCGGGCGAGCTCGGTCTTGCCGACGCCGGTGGGCCCGGTGAACATGAACGTCGCGGTCGGCTTATCGGGCGTGCCGAGGCCCGCTCGGGCGACCTTGACGGCCGCTGCCACGGCCTCACAGGCGGCGTTCTGACCGAAGACAACCCGCTCAAGGTCTTCCTCGAGTCGTTCGAGGGCGTGGCGGTCGTCGCTGTTGACCTGCCGCTCGGGGATCTGCGCCATGCGCGCGAGCACTTGCTCGATGTCGCGCACCGTCACTCGTAGCGGTCGCGTGTCTACAATCGCCGGCGCTGGATCGCTTGGCGCGGGGTCTGCCGGGCCAACCGGTGCCGACAGAGCGACGTCGTCGGCCGCCGTGGACCTGGCCGCCTCACTCGACTCGTCGGAGGTCACAACGAGCACGTCCCCACCCTTGGCCGCCGCCTCTCGCTTGCGCCGCGCGACCATCTTGCGTGCGTGTCGCAGACGCACCGCCGAGCCAGCCTCGTCGAGCAGATCGATGGCTTTGTCGGGCAGCCGGCGGTCGTGCATGTACTTCGAGGCGAGGCTCGCCGCCGCCTCGAGGGCCGCGTCCGAGTAGCTCACGCCGTGATGGTCCTGGTAGCGGTCGCGCAGCCCGATGAGCACGCGCCGCGTCTCGGAGACCGACAGTTCGCCGACGTCGACCTTCTGAAAACGGCGGGCGAAGGCCCGGTCGCGCAGGATGTGGTTGCGCATCTCCTCGTGGGTGGTCGAGCCGATGCAGCGCAGCCTACCCGATGCCAGCGCAGGCTTGAGCAGATTCGACGCGTCGAGCGAGCCGCCGCTGGTGGCGCCGGCGCCGACGACGGTGTGCATCTCGTCAATGAAGAGGATCGTCTCGCCGTCGTGTTCCTCAAGCTCGCGCAGCACGGCTTTGATGCGCTTCTCGAAGTCGCCCCGGTACTTTGACCCCGCCAGCAACGAGCCCATGTCCAGGGCGTAGACCGTCGTCCCGAGCAGCGGCGCAGGCGCGGTGCCGCCGACGATCTCCCGGGCAAGGCCCTCGACGATGGCCGTCTTGCCGGTGCCCGAGTCGCCGACCAGGAGGGGGTTGTTCTTGCGTCGGCGCATCAAGATATGGGCCACACGCTCGAGCTCGTCGCGCCGCCCCACGAGGGGGTCGATCCGACCTGCTTCGGCTTCCTTGTTGAGATTCGAACAGTACTCGACAAGGGCGCCGCGTGATTCGCGTCCGCGCGACTGCCCGAGGTTGTCGTCGTCTTCGTCGTCTTCGCCGTCTTCGTCGTGATCGCCCTCGTCGCGGCCCGCGTCCGAGGCCTCGCCGTCGTCCTCGTCATCGGCGCCATGCGACAGGTACGAGACGACGTCGAGGCGGGTGATGCCCTGTTCGCCCAAAAAGTAGACCGCGAAGCTCTCTTCTTCGCTGAAGAGCGCGACCAAGGCGTGGGCGCCCGTCACCTGCTTCTTGCCGGAGCTGCGCACGTGCATGGCCGCCCGCTGAATGCTGCGCTGCAGGCCGATGCTGGGCTGGGTCGTGAAGTCCTGGCCTTCGGCGACCCGAGGCACTTCGCGGTCGAGCCACCTTCCGAGCGATTCACGCAGCTCGGCGATGTCGCCACCACAGCGTTCGATGATTCGCGACGTCTGCGCGTCGTGCAGCAGCGCAAGCAGCATGTGCTCCAGGCCGAAGAACTCGTGCCTGCGCACCTGCGCCTCGCTGGCGGCGACCTGGATGGCGATCTCGAGTTCGATGCTCAGCATGGGACCTCGTTGGCGGGAGGGCGACGGCGCCGATCACGCGGGTTCGACAGTCAGCTTCAACGGTGCGCCGTTGTTGCGCGCGAATTCGGTGACCTGCGCCACCTTGGACTCGGCGATGTCGCGCGTATAGGTCGCCGCCACAGCCTTGCCCTTGTGGTGCACCGTCAGCATGATCGCCCGCGCTTCCGTGTCCGTCTTGTGGAAGAAGCGGGTCAGCACGTCGATCACGAACTCCATGGTCGTGTAGTCG
>CALGHC010000216.1 GCA_937915965.1 uncultured Myxococcales bacterium | reverse complement strand
GGACATGGCAACGATTTGCGTCCTCGTCTGGACGCGGATCGCGGAGGCGAGGTCTGGGCCCTCGGCCCGGGCAGGTCCAACGCGAAACTCGGGTTCGCCCTCGCGGTGCTCGATCGAGCGCGCCAGATCGAGGTCCGGAACGATTATCTCGCACAGCTGTCGGGCGACTCGGCGTGGCGCCAGAAGTGGAGCGCCGACAAGGACCTCATCGACGAGGTTGACGCCAGAGTTGCGCGAATCCGCGGCGAGGTGGACTCATTGTCGCGGGCTGGGGCTCTGCCGCTGGCCGCCGATCCGGGCCTCTTCGTGCGGGCTGTCATCGGGCGTCGCAACTCCGCTATTCGGCGCTGCTTCAGAGTTGCGCTTCGCGTCAATCCAGACGCAGCAGGCCAAGTCGCGGTCGATTTCACCGTTGGCACCGCCGGCACCGTCACAGATGCGCGCGTCACGGCCGCCTCGTCCGAGATGAGCAGCTGTGTGAGGCGTAAATACTTGCAGGTGCGGGGCCTTCCATTGCTTGAGGCTCCAATGAGCTTTCGCAAGACCTACAGCTTCTCGAAGTGGTGAGTCTGCAGCGCAGTGCGCCCCCCCCCTGGGGCGCGAGATGTCGCCACCGCCTTGCCACCCCGAGCGACCGCGCCGTATCCTGGCCGCCATTCCCGGGTGACAGCCATGCCAGCGCTAGCGCAAACGCCGACCGCGCCCACCGCCGCCGCATTCGCGCTGGCCGTCGCTGTCTTCCTTGCGAGTGCCCAGGTCGCCGCGCAACCTGCGCTCAAGGCCGACGCCTTCGCCGGCGGCAAGCCGGTTGCCCTGGTCATCGGCAACGCGGCCTATCCGACCGGTGCCCTCGTCAATCCGGTGCGCGACGCCAACCTCATCGCCAAACGGCTGCGCGGTGCCGGCTACGATGTGCGCCTCGCGACCGACCTGAAGCGGGCCGAGCTCCTCGACGCTGTGTCGAAGTTCGCCAACGCAGCCCCAAAGGGCGGCACCGCTGTCTTCTTCTACGCCGGCCACGGCATCGCAATCCGCGGGCGCAATCACCTGCTCGGCATCGACTTCGACGCAGCGAGCGAAGACGACGCGGCCGAGCGGGCCTACCCGCTTGATCATCTGCTGCGGGTGCTGGACCGCCGCGGCGTCGGCATGAAGGTGATCATCCTCGACGCCTGTCGCAACGACCCTTTCAGTCGCAGTTGGTCTCGGTCGGCCGCTTCGCGCGGGTTCGAGCGGATCCGTGTGCCGCGCGGCACGTATCTGGCCTACGCGGCTGCCCCGGGCGAGGTGGCTGCGGACGGAAGCGGCCGCAATAGCCCGTTCACGGCAGCGCTCGCCAAGTTCATGCTCAGCAAGCTGCCGCTTGAGACGGTCTTCCGGCGCGTCAAGCGTGAGGTGCTCGATGCCACTGGCGCCAAGCAGGAGCCCTACACCGAGAACAACTTGACGGTCGACAGCTTCTACCTCGTGCAGCAGGGCGACGCCGCGAATTCTCTGAGCGTATCGGCGCCCCCTCCGGTTGTTCCCGTGCCCGAACCCGCAGCGGAGGTACGTCACGAAGAGCGACCGTTTGGAGGCACGGGTATTGTCGCGGGCGGCGACGCGTCCCCCGCTTGGCGGGCCGCGCGCGAGCGATTGCGGCGGTTTCAGTTTGACGAGGCGAGCGCGGCCTTTTCGGCGGTCGCACGCGACAGCAAGTCCCTGGTCCTGAACGCTGCGGCGGTGTCCGAAGTCATCCGGATCGCGATGCTGCGAGGGAAATGGCAGGACGCGGTCCGCCTCTGCGAGGGGTGGCTGACCAGCCACGGCAAGGACGCTCGCTTCGCGCTGGAGAACGCTGACATTGCCTGGGCGCGCCAGGAGGCCTTCGGCCGACTTGGCGACGGCAAACGGCGCGCGCGCGCCCTTCGCGACTTCATCAACTCGTACGGGGAGGCCGCCCGTGACACCCACCGGCTCTTCGCGGCCCGCCGGGAGCTCGGCCGGCAACTGCAGGCCGACGGTCAAACGCGCGGCGCCCGACAGGTCTGGCAAGAGACGGTCGCGGCCTTCGCCGCCGGCAATTTCACGAAGGATGGCGGCGCCGCGGCGAGCGCCGCCGCCGAGGCAGCCTTCCGGCTGCTCGAGCCCGACTACCAGCGAGTGATGGCAATGCGGCTGGTGTTGCGGAAGCGGCGCGATCCAAGCAAGTCGATGGCCGACCTCCAACAGCAGGTCCGTCGCATCATAGGCGCCATCAATGGCCAGCCGGGCACAAAGGTCGACGCGGCAACGGGCGAGATGGTCGAGGTTCGTGTGGGTGGGCTGTACGACCGGTACTACAACGAAGTCGCCGCGTATGGCGCCCGAGACTGGTCATACGCGGCGTTTCTGCATCGCGGCCAGCTACTTGAGCACTTCGCCAAGACGATCTACGACGCTCCCTCGCCCACCGACCTCAGTCCCGATGAGGAGGAGGCCTACTACGAGGTCCTTGAGCAGATTGGCAGCCAGTATGAGAGCAGGGCGTTGCAAGACCTCGAGGCGGCGGTAAAGGACGCGGACGCGAAGGGGGCCGTGGGCGAGTGGGTGACCGCGCTGCGCGAGGCCATCAATCGCTACAAGCCCGCCGAGTATCCGCTTCGCAAGATTGCACCGACCCCCGTCTTGGAAGATGCGCTGTTTTGGCCCCCGGGGTTCGCTGAGTCGTGTCGAGCAAAGAGCGGACCCTGCTCGCCACTGACGCCTGGCGAGACCGGGTCGGTTGGCTGGCAGGCAGCCAGGGCCTTTGTCACAGACGGCTCGGGGGCCGCTAGAGCGCTCGTGGAGCGCGCCCTACGCGCGTCTCCGACTGCCCCGGATCTGCTCCTTGCGCGTGCACGTGTGCTGGATGGCATGGGCCTGATCGCGGCAGCCGAGGTCGGCGTCCTGGCTGTTATTGACGCTCAGCCTGACAACGCGGAAGCCCTCGGCATCCTCGGCCGGCTGTACCGCCGCCGGGGAAGCCGAGACCTCGCGACCGTCGCTTTTGAGCGTGCCTTGGTGGCCGCCGCGCCAAGGCCGGCGCTCAAGGGTCGGCCGTCCCACGTGGCCGACATCGCGGCCCAGGTTCATCGAGAGTGGGCGTTGATGACACTCGAAGCGGCCTCCGACACCGCAGCCCTCGCTTTGGCCCACCATCACCTCGCAGAAGCGCTGCAGCTCGACGCGACCTCGACCGTCGGCCTCAATAACCTTGCGGTTGTTCTGGTACGTTCACGGCGCAAGGAACCGGATTGGCCGAAGCCGCTCGCGGCAGCCCTTGGACCAGCCGCAAGGGACGCAGCGACGTTGCCAGCCGACTTCTTGTTGAACCTCGGCAATCTGGAGCGCGCTGCCGGGCATGATCGGGCGACGGTGCACGCTTGGTACGCCCGCGCCGGGGCGCGGGCCCCCGAACGGAACCTGGCGAAGTGCGCCATCGGCGTGTTGCTCCTCGAGGGCGGCACAGGGATTCCGACGGAAGCGGGGGGCGATGGCGTCTATGCCACCTCGCTCGAGCGGTTCGACGCAGCAAGGCGACTGTTGGAAGCGTGCAAGGCGGACGCGGGGCGCGAGCGCTCCCTTGGCGGGATCCACGTCGGCGCGTACCTGGGCGAGGCGACAAATATGTGGCGCATCGCAAGGGACCAGGAGATGGCCGAGGCCGAAGTCAGAGCTGCTGAGGCGGCGGCGACGGCGGCGTCCGAGAGAGCCCCCGAGGCCGAGAAGGCCGAGACGAGTCCAGACGAACGGCACCAAGGCGGGAAGTGACCGGATGACCGAACTTGGCCCGCCAGCACCTCGTGGCGCTGCCGCGGTTGCAATTCCCAGCAAGGTTGCCGCGGCCAAACGCCGCCGACCGGCGGCCTGGCTGACGTTCCTTGTCATCGCCGCGCTCCTGCTCGGCGTCGCGAGCGCCTGTTCGGCTGTCGCGCCAGACAGCGTCTCGAAACCTCTGCCCGTAGCCGCCACGCCCCCGCCTGGATCCATGCCCTGCACCGACCGCTACGTCGTCGCCGACCAGCAGTACGGCATCTACACCCACGCCGTCTCGATGCTCGCCGACACAGGCCAGACCGACGGCATCGCCCAGGCCCGCAAGGCCGCGCGCGCCCGCTTGCTTGGCCGCCTCTGCCCGACCGGACGCGGCTGCGGCGTCATCGGCACGCACATCGTCGACTGGGCGTGGGGGCGGGGCAACGGCCACTTCTGCGCGGCGTCGGTGGTCAAGTCCGAGGATTGGCGCAAGGTCGTCAATGCACAGACCGACACCGGCTTCCTGGGCAACCTGCGCGCAGCGGTGCGCGGCTTGCTCGGTCCGAGCGGGTCGGGTCAGCCGCGGTTGACGGTCGCCGTCGCGCGCACCGTCGACGACGACGTTGGCTGCGTCGGCGGCCCGCGCGGGCTGTGGTTCTCCGACCGCGTCGCCTGGGCGTTGCACGAGGAGGGCGCGCAGGTCGTCGAGCTGCCGCGTGGCTGGCTCGGCCCCGACCTGCCGGTCGATGTCGCGATGGTGGTGCGCCTTCGCAGCCGCAGCGCGATTGACCGCCAGCGGCCAGTCGTCGAGCTGTCCCTCGCCGGCTTGCGCCGCTCCGGCAGGCGGGTCGCGAGCGTGCCGGCGCCGCCGGTGCGCGTGTCAGCGGCGATCGTACCGCAGCCCGCGAAGCGCGATGGCGCCGCCTTCCGACCTGATAG
>CALGHC010000215.1 GCA_937915965.1 uncultured Myxococcales bacterium | reverse complement strand
GTCAACGCGTCGCCCGGGCTGGAGGGCATCGAGGCGGCCACAGGCGTCGACGTCGCTGACGCGATCATTCGGCGCCTGGAACGGCGCGCAAACGATGCTGGGGAACGACGAAGCGTGGCATTGCGTGACGACTGACTGGCAACCGGTTGATGATTGCCGCGACGCGGCGCCGGGACCCCGTGTTGCTGGCAAATTCACGGACGCGGGGCCGGCGGCATCCGTGGCTGCCGGGGCCCGGACGGGAAGCGCTTGAGTCCGGCCAGCAGGGCGCTGCGAACAGTGCTCGCGCGCCCACGACCGAACGCGAACGAGGAGCAAAGATGGAGGCGCGGGTCGATCAGCTGCCAGCGCCTGCCGCTCGCCGCGGAAGCCGCGCGCGCACCGCTGCCTTGGCGTTCGCCCTGATCGGCGTCGTCGTCGCCGCGCCGTCAGGCTGCACCGTACACAACGCTCGCAAGGACGTCGCTTCGCCAGTGTCTTTGCCGGAGCGGTGGTCGTCAGCGACCGGAGAGCGCGCGCCGGGCAGTCGCTGGTGGATCGACCTCGGCGATGACCGCTTGACCGCCGTCATCGAGCGCGCGCTCGCCGGAAACTTCGACCTGCTGCGGACGTGGGCGCGTTTCGATCAGGCGCGCGCGATCGCTGACCAGGCTGGCGCGGCGGCGTCGCCGCAGGTCTCGCTGGAGGCCGGCTTGGCGGCCAACCGCCAGACCCTCTTTGCCGGCGGCAAGATCGGCGAGCTTTCGTTCACAACGACGACGTTCCCGCTGTCCATCGGCGCGTCGTACGAGGTCGACCTGTGGGGCCGCGTGGCTGCGCAACGCGCCGCCGCCGCCCGCGACGTCGAGGCCAGCCGGCAGGACCTCGCTGCGGCCGCGATGAGCGTCGCAGCCCAGGTCGGCGATCTGTGGTTCCAGATCTGCGAACAGCGCGGCCTGCGTCGCCTCAACGAAGATCAGCTCACCCTGGTCCGCACCTACCTGGGGCTCGTCGAGAACCGTTTCGCGCAGGGGCTGGCCAGCTCCGTGGACGTGCTCCAGCAACGCCAGCAGATCGGGGCGCTGCTCGCCCAGGTTCCTCAGATCGACAGCCGCACCGAGGTCCTCGTACAGCAGCTCGCGCTGCTGATCGGGGTCGCGCCAGACGCGGCATTTCAGCGCGAGCTCGTCGCGGACGCCTGCGAGACGTTGCCGACGCCGCCACCGTTGCCCGACGCCGGGGTGCCGGCGAAGCTGCTCGACATGCGGCCCGACGTCCGGGCCGCGCGACTGCGTGTCCTCGCCGCCGATGAGCGCATCGGCGCGGCGATCGCCGACCGCTTCCCGGCGCTGCGCCTGTCGGGTCGGACGGGGTTCCAGGGGCGCGACAACGTCAGCACGATCTTCAACACCTGGGTGTGGTCGTTGGCCGCCAACGCGATCGCCCCCCTCGTCGACGGCGGACGACGCAAGGCAGAGGTTCGGCGCAGCAAGGCCGCCGTTCGCGAGCAGCTCGCCAGCTACGCACAGGTCATTTTGCGGGCGATCGGCGAGGTCGAGGCGGCCATCGCCCAGGAGCGCGGCGTCTCGCGGCACGTCGCGGCGATCGACGACCAGATCACCCTCGCCAAGGCCACTCTCGGCGAGGCGCGAAATCGATTCGCCCAAGGTGCGAGCGACTACCTGCCGGTCCTGATCGCGCTGCAGTCGGTGCAGAACCTCGAGCGCGGCCGCCTCGCCAGCTCGCGGGCGCGCCTGACGTACCGGATCCAGCTTTGCCGCGCCTTGGGTGGCACCTGGACCGACGACATGGCCCGCCCGCCCGGGGCCCAAGCCGACGCTCAGGACGACGAGTCAGACGCTCGCGCCGACGGCAGCGAAGACGATGGCAGCCAGAACAAGAACGCCGACCCGGCTTCCGGAGATCGCCCATGATGCGCACCGTTCTGAAGATTCTGCTGCCGGTCGTGGTGATCGCTGTGGGCGTCGTCGTCGCGGTCTTCATGATCCGCTCACGGCCAGATGCCAAGCGAAAAGCGCAGGTCGAGCCGACGACGGCTGTCCGGGTTGTCAGCGCGCAGCGATCGAATTCAGAGGCGGTCATCGACGCCATGGGCACGGTGGGGCCGGACCGATCGGTGCTGCTGCAGCCGGAGGTCAACGGCGTCCTGGTCTACCTCGACCCCCGATTCGAGGTCGGTGGCCGCTTCGACAAGGACGAGGTCATCGCGCGCATCGACCGACGCGACTACGACCTGGCCATCGAACAACGCAAGGCTGAAGTCGAGCGCGCCCGATTCGCGTTGTCGGTGGAGGGCGGCAGACAGCGCGTAGCCGCCCACGAGTGGCAGCAGATCGGCGACACCATTGAGACCAACCCCGAAGGCCGCAAGCTGGCTCTGCGCAAGCCCCAACTCGCGAGCGCGGTGGCCGACCTCGCCGCGGCACGCAGTGGCCTGCAGCGGGCCGAGCTCAACGCCCGTCGCACCGTGCTGCGAGCGCCGTTCAATGCGTTGGTCCGTGACCGCCGGGCGAGTGTCGGCCAGCTCGTCTCGGCGCAGACACCACTGGGAACCATAGTCGGCACCGACCGGTTCTTGGTGACTGTCTCGGTGCCGCTCACGGCGCTGCCGTGGTTGCTGCTCCCGGGCGTCAACGCCACCGCGGGCTCGGCCGCGAAGGTCGTCGTCGAGGCTGGCTCCGGGCTGCAGATCGCGCGGGAGGGACGTGTCGAGCGGTTGTTGGGCGAGGTCGACCCTGCGGGCCGGATGGCCCGGCTTCTGGTCGGCATCGATCGGCCTCTCGAGACGACCCCGTCAGCGGGCGGCGACGATGGAAACCTGCCGTTGCTGCTAGGTACCTACGCCCACGTCGAGATGCGCGGACGGGCACTCAACGACGTGATCGCCCTGCCCACCGCCTACATTCGTGATGGTGACAAGGTCTGGCTGGTGGACCGGGAGAGTCGGCTGGAGGTGCGCACGGTCGAGATCGCCTGGCGCGGGCCGGTCCAGGTCCTGATATCCGGCGGACTGACGGCTGGCGACCGGATCATCACCAGCGGTATCCCATCGCCACTTGTGGGCCTGAAGCTGCGCATCGAAGCAGACGAGGGGACAAGGCCCAGGGTCGAGGCAGACGGAGACACCGCGGCCGCCCGCGCAAGCGCCGCGCAGGCACAGCCATGATGGCGCGCAAGTTCCGCGCGGCCGCGGGTGATTCGAGCGGCAAGCCGGCGCGGGGTGCGATCGCCTGGATGGCGCACAACCCGGTCGCCTCCAACCTGGCGATGGCGGTTCTGCTCATCGGCGGTGTCGTTGTCGGCTCGCAGGTCAAGCAGGAGGTCTTCCCCGAGTTCGAGCTCGACATGGTCAGCATCACGGTCCCGTACCCAGGCGCGAGCCCGTCGGAGGTCGAGCAAGGCGTCCTGCTGGCCATCGAGGAGGCGATCCGCGGGCTCGACGGCATCAAACGAGTGACGGCGGTCGCGCGAGAGAGCGTCGGTTCGGTCACCGCCGAGTTGATCTTGGGCTCCGACCCCGATCGCGTCGTCTCCGACATCCGCAACGCGGTAGACCGGGTGAGCTCCCTGCCGGGGGACGCGGAACGTCCGATCATCAGCTTGCTCGCCAATCGTCGCGAGGTGATCTCCGCGGTTCTCTATGGCGACATGCCGCTCACCGACTTGCGCCGCGTGGGCGACACCGCCCGAGAAGAGCTGCTGACGCTGCCAGGCGTCACCCAGGCCGACTTGATCGGCGTGCCGCGCCCGGAGATCGCCATTGAGGTGCCACGTGACCAGCTGCGTGCCCATGGCCTGACGCTCCAGGGCATCGCCCAGATCATTGGTCGTACCGCTGTGGAGCTCCCCGGTGGCGGCATCAAGACGGCCGCTGGCGAGCTGCTCGTGCGCACAGCTGAACGCCGCGACAAGGGTCAGGACTACGCGGGCATCGCCGTGGTCTCGCGCAAGGACGGAACCCGGGTCCGCCTCGGCGACATCGCCCAGATCCGCGATGGCCTCGCCGACACCGACGAGGCCTCGTATTTCGACGGCAAGCCGGCCGTGATGATCAAGGTCTACCGGGTTGGCGATCAGACACCCATCGCGGTGGCCGAGGCTGTCAAGGGGTACGTCGAGGCCAAGTCGCTGCTGCTGCCGCCTGGCGTCTCCATCGCCATCTGGCGCGACCGGTCCGAGATCTACCGCGACCGCATCGACCTGTTGATGCGCAACGCCCGACTCGGCCTGATCCTGGTGATGGTCACCCTCGGTCTATTCCTCGAGATTCGCCTGGCCTTCTGGGTGACGATGGGCATCCCGATCAGCTTTTTGGGCTCGCTCCTGCTG
>CALGHC010000214.1 GCA_937915965.1 uncultured Myxococcales bacterium | reverse complement strand
GGTGCAGCCGTTGCCGTCGTCGCAGCTCTGAGCGGGCCCGGCCGCGCTGGCCTTGTCCTTGCACACGTCCTTCCTCGGTGCAGATGTCGTTGTCGACGCACGGCTTGCTGTTCGCCACGTTCAGGCAGCCGATGGCGGCGTTGCAGCCGTCGTCGGTGCAGCCGTCGTCGGTGCAGCCGTTGCCGTCGTCGCAGCCAACCGGCGCCCCAGGCGCGCAGACCAGGTCCTTGCAGGTGTCGCCGCCGGTGCACGCGTCGCCGTCGTCACACGGTCCACTGTTCGCGACAAAGACGCAGCCGCTCAGCGGAGCGCAGCCGTCGTCTGTGCACGGGTCACCGTCGTCGCAGACGAGCGCGGCCCCCGACGCGCCCAATGGCACCTCGTCAGCACCTCGTCTGCAACGCGTCAGGAGACGGCCGGTGGCAAAATAGCGTAGCGTTTCATCTCGGGGGACTCATCTCCCCGGGGCCACGAGGGAGCGCGCCGTGAAGAAGCTGCTCGAAGGCTACGCCAGATTCCGACGGGACATCTTCCCGGCCCAGCGCGAGCTCTTCGAGTCGCTGGCGGCGGGTCAGCAACCCGAGACGCTGTTCATCACCTGTTCGGACTCGCGTGTAGTCCCCAGCCTGATCACGCAGACGGTGCCTGGCACGCTGTTTCAGATTCAGAACGCCGGTAACCTGGTGCCCCGCTACGGTGCTGGCCTTTCCGGCGGCACTGTCGCGACCATTGAGTACGCGGTGATGGTGCTCCGCGTGCGGGATATCGTCGTCTGCGGCCATTCGGACTGCGGCGCCATGAAGGCGCTGCTCGACCCTGACCAGCTGACCGAAGTCCCTCAGGTCGCCGCATGGCTGGCGCAGGCCCACGGCACCAGGACGTTTGTCGAGGCGGAGCTTGGCGATGCAAGCACCGAGGCACGGCTCCTCGCCGCCGTCCAGCGCAACGCTCGGGTGCAACTGGAGAACGTCTGCACCCATCCGCTGGTGGCGGCTGCCGTAGAGCGCGGCGAGCTGCGGCTGCACGCCTGGTACTACGACTTCGTGCGTGGCGTGCTCTGGGCGTGCAATCCCGCAACCAACGAATTCGAGCAACTGCCGGACGACGGCGGTTGAGGCGGCCGCCAACGGCTTGGGTGGCACCTCGTCAGCGGTTGCACCTCGTCAGCAGTCGATGCGGACGCCAACGGGTTGCAACGGGTTGGGTGGCACCTCGTCACCTCGTCGCCGCGGAGCACATTGCCGACAACCCCGCCGTCACGCTACGGTGCGCACCTCAGCACAACTTCTGCGAGGGTCATCATGTCACCGAAGCTCCAGAGCACCACCCGCGCCGCGCTCGCCGCGCTCGTCCCTCTTGGCGCACTCCTCGCAGCGGCGACGGCCTTCGCCGCCCAGCCGTCGCCGGTGATCCCGGTCCAGGGAATGCTGCGCGCGGTCGGCGGTGGCCCGGTCGCCGACGGAGATTACACGCTCACGCTGCGCATCTATCCGGTCGCCGACGCCGAGCTGCCCGTCTACAAAGAGGTGCACGTCGCCGTTCTTG
The DNA here is from genome assembly GCA_937915965.1 of uncultured Myxococcales bacterium. Classification (GTDB taxonomy): domain Bacteria; phylum Myxococcota_A; class UBA9042; order UBA9042; family UBA9042; genus CALGHC01. The sequence goes on along the minus strand of CALGHC010000214.1, from coordinate 7,491 downwards.
TCAGCCAGGGCGGTTTCTTCACCTGGCTCGGCGGCCAGGACCCGCTCAGCCCGATCCCGCCGACGCTCTTCGCCGACCATCCCGCCGCCTGGCTCGGCGTGCAGGTCAAGAACGACCCCGAGCTGCCGCGTTCGCGCTTTGAGACGCTGCCCTACGCCATCCACGCTCAGGTCGCCGACAGCCTCGTGGGTCCCCTCGACGGAGCCCTTGTTCTGGCCCAGAGCCTGCCTGCCAGCGCCCTCGCCTTCCCCTACGCTGGCTCTGCGACCGCCGCTGGTCCCGCAGCCGACCTCGCATGCACCGGCTGCATCGGCCTCGACGAGCTCGACGCGGGCGTCCTCGACGCCAAGCACGTTGTCTTCCAGCACGGCGGCCAGGTGTCGACCGTGCAGACCGCGCTCGGTGCCCTCGTCGCCGCTCTGCACGTCAATGGGTCGAGCGTTGGCGTCGGCAAGTCGCCCGCAGATCTGTGCGTCCTCGACATCGGCAGCGACGGCGGCACCTCGTGCGTCGACGGTGCGCCGGCCCTGTTCACCCGTGTCGCCAGCAGCGAAGCGGCCATGTTCAAGCTCGGCCCCGACGGGCTGATCGCCTACCGCAAGGACGAGGAGCGCGCCTACATCCGCATGGCCGGCAAGTGGCGCCGCCTGCTCGTCGAGTCGGTCTGCGGTGACGGCATCGTCGACCTGCCCGAGCAGTGCGACGACGGTGACGCCAACGCAGACGCGCCCGACAAGTGCCGCAAGGACTGCACCAAGCCCGGCTGCGGTGACCAAATCGTCGACACCGGCGAACTATGCGACGACGGCAACAGCAAGAGCGACGACGCCTGCATCGCGTGCAAGGTCGCGACCTGCGGCGACGGCTTTGTCGAGGCGGGTGTTGAGGCATGCGACGACGGCGACGCCGACAACACCAACGCCTGCACGAACGCCTGCAAGGTCGCTGCATGCGGCGACGGCTTCACCCAGGCGGGAGTCGAAGCATGTGATGACGGCGACGCCAACGCCGACGCACCCGACAAGTGCCGCAAGAACTGCAGCAAGCCCGCGTGCGGCGACGGCATCACAGACGGTGGCGAGCAGTGCGATGATGGCAACAAGAACGACAGCGACACCTGCACCAACGCCTGCAAGGCCGCATGCACGCAGAAGTGCGCCAACGGCTCGTGCACGGACTGCAACAAGGCGGGCCAGACGTTGATCGGCTCGAGCGCTTTCGTCGACCCCAGCCCACCGGCGGGTTGGACGCAGTGCTTCGGCTTCGTCAACACTGGCGGCAACGATGTTGGCAACGCTGCCGCCGACAACTGCCTCGGCGCGTCGAAGATCCGCTACCGGATCTTCGACGACAAGGGCGCGGTCGTCGTCGACGTCTACAGCGACTCGACGCAGAACATGCAGAACTCGTGGCCGGGCAGCGGCAAGTACATCTCCGGCTCGATCGTCTTCGCCAAGTGCGGCCCACCGTGGTGGCCGTGCGGCGAGAAGGCCGGGCTGTACGGCTCCACCAACGGCACCTGCTCGGGAGGCTGGAGCGGCTTCCCCGGCGGCGGCATGTGTTTCTCCAACGGCAACTGCGAACCAATCGCGATCGCCCTGGGCGGCGCGTCCGGCAACGAGCTGCTCACGGCCGGCTGCTCGGCGAAGAAACAGGACTGGATCGGCTACAAGGCGGCCATCTACCGTTGACGTATCGCCGGCCTCCCTGCGGGTTGGGTGGCACCTCGTCCCCTGCACCCCGTCCCCTCGTCCGCCCCGCGGGTTGGGTGGCACCTCGTCAGCGCCTCGCCTCGGCGCCTCCTCATCGCCGCGGGTTGGGTGGCACCTCGTCATCTCGTCAGCCCATACATGGACACGGCACCCAGCGGCCGGGATACTGCCCGGGCGGCGCCGCCTTCGCACGGGGGGGTCACCACAACGCGGAGGACAGCGGATGCGCGACCTGAGTCGACGACGGTTTCTGGCCTTGGCAGGCGGGGTCGGTCTAGGGCTCAGCGCCTGGCCCCACGATGGGCTGGCACGAAGGAAGCGCTCCAAAGCCTCGGCAAACCTGCCGCTCAGTGACCCCTACGGCCACACCAACGGTATCGCCAAGCTGCCCGCCTGGGACGGCGCCCTCAACACAGACTCCTCGCCCGGTCGCATGCTGATGTTCCGCGGCACGCGCAAGCACGACTACTACGGCTCGGGCAGCCTCGGTACCGACCTGAAGATGCAGTGGCGCTTCCGCATGGCCGACTTCGCCACCACCAAGCACGGCAAGCCGACGGTCTGGCAGGGCACCGGCTGGACCGGCCAGACCCTCAAGGTCGGCGACTACATCTTCGTCGGTTCCACCGGCGGCCACTTCCACTGTTTCGAGGCGACCAGCGGCCGCCTGGTCTGGGTCTACACCGCCGAGCGATGCTTCAAGGGCTCGCCCTGCTTCTATCGCAACCGCATCTACGTACCCAACGTCGACAACCGCGTGCGCTGCATCGACGCGACCAACGGCAAGCTGATCTGGTCCTGGCGGGGGCCATCCGACATCGACTCGTCGCCCTGCGTCTCGGCTGGCGTGCTCTACATTGGTGGCGAGGATGGCGCGGTCAAGGCATTTGAACCGGACACTGGCAAGCTGCTGTGGCGCTTGCCCTTTGGGGTCGGCAAGGGCGAGAAACCTGGCTCCGGCGGCATCGAGAGTTCGCTCGCCATTGTCGACGGTCGTGCCTACTTCGGACACCTTGATGGTCACGTCCGCGCGGTCGACCTCGCCAGCCACAAGACGGCCTGGGCGACCCGCATCGGCGGCGACACAGACGCCTCGCCGCTTGTCGTCGGCGACCGCATCTACATCGGCTGCCAGGACGGATCGCCGTCGTTCTTCTGCTTGAACCGGACCAGCGGCGCCATCATCTGGAGCCGCGCCATCCGGCGGGGCATCTGGTCGACTGCCGCCGTCGCTGGCGACCGGATCGTCGTCGGCGGCAACGACGGCGAGCTGTACTGTCTCGCCGCCGCCGACGGCGCGATCCTCTGGCAGCACCACGTCGGCGCCGGGATCTGGTCCTCGCCGGCCGTCGTCGATGGCAAGGTCGTCTTTGGCAGCTACGATCGCTGGCTGCGCATGCTCGACCTGAAAGACGGCAAGCTGCTGTGGCGCTACGACATGGGCGGCCGCAGCCACTCGGCGCCGTGCATCGAGGGTGGCCGTATCTGGGTGGGCAGCGCGAGCGGCTGGTACTACTGTTTCGGCTGAGACGCGCCAGCCGGTGTCGAACCCGGCTTCGCCGCATCTGCGGTACCTGCCGTCGCTGCAGGCTGCTCTGCCAATTCGGCCTATTCGGCCTATTCGGCCTATTCGGCCTATTCGGCCTATTCGGCCTATTCGGCCTTGTTGGCCTTCCCGCCCTTGCGGGCCCGACGGGCCTGACGGGCCTGGCGCTTCGCCTCGACCTCAGCGCGCGTGCGCGTGTACACGAGCAGTTCGATGTCCTCCGGGCCCTCGAGTTTGCGCCGCGGGATCATCTGGTGCACGCCGGTCATCCACGGCGCGGCGAGGAAATCCTGAAAGACCTTGCCGGGCTGGACGACGTAGCGGTAGTCCTTGTTGATCGAGAATGTCGACAGCGTTCGGATGACGATTCCCTTGTCGTCGAAGGGCAGCGCCTGGATGTTCTGGCGGAAGTCTGCCTTGTAGCGCCAGTACTGTTCGGCGTTTGAGAGGTACAAGAGACGGATCGGCACTCCCATCGCGCGCGCTGCGTCGCCGATGCCGCGCATGCCCTTGGTCGCCAGCAGGTTAGCGCTCATCGCCCGCAACCGGCCGGCGAGGATCAAGTCGCGGACGTAGGTGTACATGGTCGCGTCGGTCAGATACGCGGCGACCTTCTTCTTGCGCAGGTTGTTGCGCAGCATGCGTAGCCGCCCTGCCACGGTCCGTCGCGCGCGGCGGTAGATCTCCTCGAGGCGCTTGAGCTCCGCCTCGTCGCGTGCGTGCCGCTTGAGCGCGTCGCCGCCTTCCTTCGCCTTGCTCCACAGCCGGATGTAGGCCTCCGGGTCGCTTGCTTCGAGGAAGAAGGCCCGGTGGACGCCGTGGAGGTGGACGACCATCACGTCGTAGTCGATCAGCCAGGCGAAGTCCGGCCGCGCCCAGCCGATGAACAGGTAGGCCTGGTCGGCACCGACGCCGACGTAGCCGCCGCCCAGGCCGCTGATGTGCGGGATCCACAGGTCGCCGTTCCATTCGTCACCGGCGAGGTAGTGACGACCTTCGTAGCCTTTGATGCCAAGCAATTCCTCCGCTGGCGGATCCTCGGGCGAGCCGACGAAGGCGTCGTGCTGCGCGGCCGTCGGCGCGGGCAGCGCAGCCCAGGAGGTTGGGCCCCACAGCGCCAGCGTCGCGGCAGCGGCGGCCAGGGCGACGACGCCACGATGGTCGGACCGCCCGGTCGGCGCAGAGCAGACGGCGTCGTGCTGCGAGGCACCGTCGAGGCTTGATGGGCTGTTCAGGTCTGATGTGCGGTTTGAGCGAGACGCACAGTTCACACTGTCGGGGTGCATGTCTTCCTTCCGTCGCGCAGCTCGTTGTGCAGCGGTTGTGGCTCATGGCTGGGGCGAGGACCCCGCCGGCGGTACGCCGGGTTTGCGCGCGTTTGCGTCTCGGCCGGCCGGGCATAGGCACGCAACACGCCAGCGGCACTTTCGTGCAAACGCGAGGTCGCGGCAAGCAAACGCACGGCGGCGGCAAGAGAGCGCACGGCGACGCTGCACCCTTCTGCCAAAGCGTTCCGGTTTCGCCACCGCCGCCTCGGGCTGTTCACCGGCCGGCTTTGCCGCCATGCTGGACTGCGTCGCGACCCGAGGCTGCGCCAAGCTCCGGGTCCGGTCGGGGAGACCATGAATCACTACACGCGCCGAGCGCTCTGGATACTCACCGCCTGCACCGTCCTGTTCGCGGCACCGGCACACGCTGGCAAGCGCGACCTGGTCATCGCCCTGGGGGGCGATGTCGCCTGGCCGCACGGCTGGTTTGACGCCAATACGGAGAAGGTCGGCAACGGCCCAGGCATGTTCGCGCGGATCGCCGACTACCTCGCCGGCGCCGACCTGCGCTTCTGCAACCTGGAGACGCCGCTGAGCCACCGGTCACCGGCCGTACGCAAGAAGTACATGATCGTGACACCGCCGGAGCGGCTGGCCTGGTTGACCGGTGCGGGCTTCAACCTGCTGTCCCTGGCCAACAACCACGCCGCCGACGCCGGTGTCGCCGGACTGCAGGACACGCTGGCGACGCTCGAAGCGGCGCGCCGCAGTGGCCGACCGTTGTGGTGGGCTGGCGCGCACCCGGACCCGGCGCGGGCCACCGAACCGCTCGTGTTCACGCCGCCCGGCAAGACCCTGCGTGTCGCCCTCATCGCCGTCGGCAACAACCGCTCGCGGATGGTAGCGTCGTTTTCGGCCCGCAGCGTCGAGGCGCGTATCCGCAAGGTGCGGGCCCTCGCCGATCTCGTCATCGTCTCCTTTCACGCGGGCACCGAGTACCAGCACGTCGCCGAGCCGCGGCTGGTCGCGCGCGCCCACCGCTTCGTCGACGCCGGCGCGGATCTCGTCGTCGGCCACCATCCACACGTCGTCCGCGGCGTCGAGCGCTACAAGGGCGGCTTCATCTTCTACAGCCTCGGCAACTTCTCCTTCGCGTCGTACACCAACCGCCACCACAAGACCGGTGCACGCATGTACGGGATGCTGCCGCTGGTGACGGTGATCGACGGGCACCTCTCCCACGTGCGCATCGTGCCGCTGTACGTCAACAACAAGGAGCCCTGGCGCCTCAAAGGTCAGCCGGTGCTGCGGCCCACGCCCTTCCAACCGCAACCCCTGACCGGGGCCTATGCCCAGGCCATGCTCGGCGAGCTACAAGACTTTAGCGACGCGATCGCGGGCAACACGACGCGGCTACAGATCCGCGGCGACGAGGGCCACGTCGATCTCGCCGGGGCGGTCACGGCGTCGGGGGCGCGTTGACTCTGCTGAAGGCGGCCTGGTGAGCCGGGCGACGCTTCGGCCTCGCGGTGCTGCGTGGCGCGCGACCGCTGCGTCGCGGTGGGCTGCGAGGTTGTCGGGCTTGCCGGGCTTGCCGGGCTTGCCGGGCTTGCCGGGCTCGCCGGCCTTGTCGGGCTTGTCGGGCTAGTGTCCCCCGCATGTGAACGCGTCGACGCGCACGGGCAGTGCCTCCGTCGCGGTCTTCGGTCGGAAACAGACGGCTTCGATGTTTGTGCTCACGTCTTCGGCGCCGCCGCACATCACGGCGACCTTGCAGCAACGTTTCTGACACGTTATCTCGCTGTTCGCCTCCGGCCAGGTGATCGCGTCCAGTCGCTTGATCTCCTTTTGCGTCGTCCACCGGCGCACGGGCTGCTTGCCATCGGTTTCGCCGGTCAGGTCCTCTTCGGTGAGGTGGTATTCGACGGCGACGCCGGCGCGCAGACTCGCTTCGAAGGCGGCGGAGCGCTGTCGCGAATTGGCGGCCAGGATCGTCAGCATGGCCGCGTGGTAGTCCGGCTCGATGACCTCGACACCGGTCGTCAGCGCGGCAAACCGCGGATCGCCGCGGCACGCGGCGAAGTCGGAGTCAGCAACAGCGCGCTGAAGTCGGTCCAGACACAGGGGGCAGCCCGCTTCGCGCAGCTGCCGCAGCAGGGCAAGGGCATCGTCGATGCGACCCGTGAGCGCGAACGCGCACGCGAGATTGTAGCGAGCGAGCAAATGGCCCGGGTCGAGTCGCAGCGCGCTGAGGTAGGCGTCGATCGCCTTGTCGTACTTCTTCTTGCGGTGCATCTTCACGCCGGCGCCGTTCTTTTGGCCGGCTCGCAGCGACACGCCGACGCCGACGGGAGCAAGGGCGAGCGGTGGCACGCCCTCGATGGTCTGCGCCACCCCGACGTAGGGGTCAGCGGCCGTCGGAGCCGGGGCTGCGGCGGCCACTGCGGCTGCGACCGCTTGCGGCGGTTTCATCGCGACCGGGGCCGACGCGGCCACCGAAGGGGCCGCAGTTGCAGCGGCCGCAGTTGCTGCCGTTGCTGCCGCGCTGGCCGGCGGCTGCGGATCCGCTTTGCCGCAGCCCGCCAGCAAACAGCCAACCAGGATCGCGTAACAGGTTCGTTGCATCGGGATTCCTCACGCGCCACGGGCTTCGTGGCGAAGTCGCCGCTGCGCGAGATGACCTGGGCGCGCCCGTCCCGACGTGCCCAGCGCTGTCGAAATCTACCAGCTGAACCGCAAGCAGCGGTTCGTCGCCTCCACCTCCGCGCCTGCGGCGGATGTGAAGTACCCCCCTCCCGCCAGCCGCTTGATGTCGCCGACAATGCTGCGCACCTCGCCTTGCTGCCGGCGGAAATCTGAGCGCAGTTGCGCCAGCTTGCCGCGAATCGACTGGGCCTTTGGATACTGTCGGCGGCTTTGGGCCGTGCGGTAGGCGGCGCTGAGGGACTTGGCGCGTACGGTGATG
>CALGHC010000213.1 GCA_937915965.1 uncultured Myxococcales bacterium | reverse complement strand
CGCAGCCACGGCGCGCGGCGCGCGGGCGGCCCGCGCGCGACGTGGGCTGTCGGCGCCCGCGTCCACAACACGGCGCCAGTCCTGCGTGAGCAAAGGCGGCGAAGCGAAGGTGGCGGTGGCCGGGTCCTGCCACTCCGGGACGGGGATCTCAACGTCGGGGTGGAATTCGTACGGCTGTCCCCAACTCGGCACCGCGATCACGTGGTCAAAACGACCATCCGCGTCAATCTCGACGGCGGGAACGATAATCTCCCGATCGCTCAGGCTCGCGACGTCGAACAGCTGCGCCCAGTCCGGCATCACAACCTGCCGATTCATCGCGATCTCGGGCGTGATCCCGGCGATCTGGTCGGCGTCATCCGCGAATCCCAGCGCCCGCCGCAGCGCCAGCGGATCCAGGCGCCCAGCGACGTGGCGCTTCACGTAGGCCGTATCTTCAGGGTCTGGACGACCGTGGATCTCGGAGTTCTCGAGAAACCAAGTCGCCAGCGACTTCCAGCCCTCGTCGCCGTCGTCTCGCACGGTGGCGCCCGCCGTGACTTTGCCGACCACAATTCGGTCGAGCAGCGACACGCGGTCCACCCGTTCGTCGCGCCCGTCGATATGGCGCAGGTGCAGCGATGGTGGAGCAGGGTTCACGCGGTGCATCATGCCATACCAAGCCCAGGCGGGTCACATCTCAGCCTGAAGCTGCAACTGCAGGCGATTCGTAGAGAAACTTACGCCGCCGGCGCGATGGGCGGTCTTGCGCCGCCACGCGGTCTGCAACTTCAGCCGATCACCGTCAAAACGCCAGCCAACACACGCCTCGAGCTCCTCGATGCCGCTGTCCGCGTCGCCGCGTTTGTCCTGCCACTGCACAATGCGACCGCTGACCTCAAGGCGTCGCTGCAGTGCAGGCGGCTGCCACGCGAGCTGAGCCGACCAGCCGCCCTCCTGCGTGGCGTCAATGCCGAGCGGCGTGGACTGATCGGCCCGATCGTCCTTAGGCGTCAGATCGTGCCAGAGGAGCTCCGCAGACAACTCCACGCCCTGCCACCGCGCCCCGGCGTGGACCGACCAGGCCTGGGACACGTCGATGCGGGTGAGCTGCACGCCGCTCTTGGAGCGCTGCGCGCGCACCGGTCCACGCGCCACGGCGCCGCCAATCACGAAGGCCGGCTTGTTGCCCAGGGTCGCATCGGTCAGATCGAGGCGACGCAGCAGGTGTAGGTCGACCCGCCCTTCCACCAGCAGCCCCCCGGTGTCGTTCTCGACCGTGTTCGCGCCGTTGCCATTGAACAGCGCGAGGTTGACGTCGACAAACTTGGCGAAGAAGCGGCGCCGCAGACGCAGGCCGACGTCACGATTCGAGCCGACCTGGTCTCCGATCGGCGAGCGTTCGATCATGCGCTGCACGGTCGACGACGCGAGGTAGCTTTGCGTGAGCAGCCGCTTGGTTTGGCCGACGCGCAGCTCGAACTCGAGCGGCAACGGGGCGAGCAGGTACAAGCTCAGCAGCCGCGGCTCGCCCTTGGAGAAGTCGAAGCCACCGCTGAGTTTAAACCCATGACGGCTGGCTTTGAGGCGGATGCGCCCGCGTCGCAGCGCGAAGCTGTTGAGCGGATCGCCAGCACCCTCATCGACGCCGGTCGATGGATCGTCGACGGCGGGCGCGTAGCCGTAGCGCAGCTGCATCATCCCGCCAACTTTGACCTCGGCAGGCTTGGCCTGCGCGCTGTTCGGTGCCAGCGTCACCGTCGCCGTCGCGAGCAGCGTCACGCCGAGCAGCGCCACGCCGAGCAGCGTCGAAGGGGTCGGCGTCACGTGACCGGGCTTCATCTTCACGGGGAGGCAAGGAGAGCGTCGCATCGGCTAGTCCTGCGGGTTGGGAACGGTGGCGGTGCGCTTCGCGAGCAGGTGTGCTATCCGGGCGAGACCGGCAACGAGGGACCGGAGCATAGCCTGCGACAGCTGCTGCCGACTAGCCGCCGTTGGCCCTTGTGAAGTCACCGCGAAAGCGGCCGGACCAGACGTATTGGGGGCCGATCGCCGCCCCTCGGGAGCCCCATCATGAGCCACTCCGAGACCCCTGCTAGCCAGCCAACCACCGCCATCGACGAACGCAGCGTGTGCACGCTGCGGGCCCTCGCGATGGACGCCGTCGAGGCCGCAAACTCGGGGCATCCGGGCCTCCCCATGGGGATGGCTGACGCGGCTTTTGTGCTCTGGATGGAGCAGCTGAAGATGGACCCGACCGCGCCGGAGTGGCCCGATCGCGATCGCTTCGTGCTGAGCGCCGGCCACGGCTCGATGCTGCTCTACGGCCTGCTGCATCTCACCGGCTACGATCTGAGGCTCGATGACCTCAAGGCGTTTCGTCAGTGGGGCAGTCGCACGCCTGGTCACCCGGAGTTTGGCCATACGGTCGGCGTCGAATGCACCACCGGCCCGCTGGGTCAGGGCATCAGCATGGCCGTGGGTATGGCGCTCGGTGAGGCGCGACTGCGGACGGAATACGGCCAGGAGCTCGTCGATCACCACACGTGGGTGCTCGCTGGCGACGGTTGCCTCATGGAGGGGATCTCCAACGAAGCGGCGAGTCTTGCGGGGCTGTGGAAGCTGGGCCGGCTGAACGTGATGTGGGATGACAACCACATCACGATCGACGGCGACACGGCGCTGTCCTTCTCCGAGGACGTCTGCGCCCGTTTCGCGGCGCTGGGCTGGGGCGTGCAGCGCGTGGACGGACACGATCGCGCCGCGGTATCCGAGGCGTTGAAGGCCGCGCGCGCGGACGAGAGCCGACCATCCCTCATCGCCTGTCGCACCCAGATCGGCCGCTGCTCGCCCAACCTGGAGGGCAGCAACGCGACGCATGGGTCTCCGCTCGGCGCGGCGGAAGTGGCGGCGACCAAGACCGCTATGGGGCTCGACCCGACGCAGTTTTTCGACGTTCAGCAAGATGTGTACGCCCGCTACCGCCTCCGCAATGGCGCGCTCGCAGCGCAGCGC
>CALGHC010000212.1 GCA_937915965.1 uncultured Myxococcales bacterium | reverse complement strand
GCGTGGCAAGCGGCAGCTGCCGCGACCAGCGAAGCGCCTATTGCGGACACGGAACGGTAAGCGGCGCGTTCGGACCCGCAGACGGCCAGCCATCGACTTCGCAGTCGCCATCGAGGTCGACCTCCCGCTCGCGGGCGTCGCTGCGGCAGCCCTCGGGCGTGTCCTGCGGCCAGGTGAGCACGCCGCAGTTGCCCATCGACGGCGGTAGCAGGTTCTTCTTGTCTTTGTTGCCGGCCTCGTCGGCGAAGTGGTCGAAGCGCACGATCAGGTGGTCGCCGTTGACGTCGGCGAGCTCCAGCAGGCGCTGGTTGCCGGGGAACTCCTCGGCGTCGGTCCAACCCTGGCCTTCTTTGCCCCAGGTGAACTTGTAGGCGAGGCGGACACCGGCACCGTCGGCTACGACCGGCCACCACGGCGACTCGAAGACCAACGTCCACACCCCGTCGCCAGCGACCGCGTCGCCGTGGCCGCCGTCGTCGTACATCGGCACTTTGTTGGGGACCCAGCCCCCCAGGGTCGCGTTGAGCGCGTCGATCTGAGCGGCCGTCAGGCAGTCCGTCGTTTTGTTGGGCGAGCACGCTGGCGTGTCTTTGTGTACGCCGCCGACCACAAACATGCGTTTGCCCGGTCCGTTGGAGCTCCATTGGAACGGGTCGTAGGCGTCGCAAGCCGTGTTCTTCGCTGCCGCAGCGAGGCGGGCGAGGAGGATCACCTTGATGCGTTGGGGCACGTAGCAGGCCTTGAACTCGAAGCTCGCGGTGGCTTCGGCCAGCGCGGCGTCGAATGCCGCGGTGCTGAGGTCCCCTGTGCCATCGCCCGTGTAGTCGACGTCGCCGGCGGCGAGGAAGTCAGCGTCAAGGAGCGACGGCCCGGCCTTCAGCGTGAACGCCGCGATGCCGTCAGCGCCCGCTGTCGGATCGGCGGCGGTGATCAGCCGGCCGACCATCGCCTCAAGAGGCTGGAGCTTCGCGTCGCTTGCGACCAGGCGCTGGTGCAGCCCGATCAGCGTGTCCGTCATGCCCGTGGCCGGGATCGCCGCGAGGGCCTGCCCTGTCGACCGTGCCCGTCCCACCGCCAGCAGGGTCAGGGTGGTCGTGCGCAGGTCGAGAGCGTGCAGTCCAGGCGACAGCTCCGCGGTGTCGAAGTCGAGGATCGGGTCGAGCACAGAGGTCTGCGCGGGCACCAACGGCAGCAGCCCCAGCGCCTGGCGCGCACCCAGGCGCGCCTCGATCACTGAGTTGCGCAGCTCGGTCGTGCCGTCGAGCTGGAACTGAAAGTCGCCCAGTTCGTTCGCCGTGACCTCGCTGACCGAGAGCGCGGCGCCCTCGCCGTTCAACCAGCGCACCCGCGCGCCCGGCAGCTCGGGGACGTGACCGGTCACCCGCACCGGCGCGGGCTCCGGCATCAGCTGGTGCCCCTTGCGGGTGGCTTCGTTGAGGAAGAGCGCGTCGAGCGCGCAGCCGCCGAGGCTTGAAGCGACGAGGAAGACGCTGATCAAGGCGCGCGATCCGGGCGCGGCAGGCGCGGCAGGCGATGGCAGGTGGTGTGACGACAGCATGGCGGGCTCCCGCGGGTCGTGGCGGCCGGCAGTCTAGCAGACGACGCGCGCATCGGGGAGGTGGCTCTCGTCGACGATCCACCACCCGCACACCTTCTGTTGCGTGATCGGCCGCCGGGTGCGCAGGCGAACCATAGCGGCTATCCTCGGGCGCCAGTTCGTGTGCCAGCCGCCGCCGCGGCCCGCCTTCTCGGGCCTCCGCCGACCAGGCCTCCGCCGACCAGACCTCGGCCAATCAGTTGGACACCTCGACGGCCTCAACAGGAGAGTAGCCATGCCCCAGCGACCATTTCGGGTGCTCGGATTGCAGCAGATCGCCGTCGGAGGCCTGGACAAGGCCCGGCTGCGCACGCTCTGGGTCGATCTCCTCGGTCTCACCGTCGAGGGCGCCTTCCGCTCCGAACGCGAGAACGTCGACGAGGACATCGCGGTCTGCGGCGTCGGCGTCGCTCGCGTCGAGGTCGACCTCATGCAGCCCATCGACCCGGCTGGCCGGCCGGCTGTTCACCAGCCGCCGCTCAACCACGTCGGCCTGTGGATAGACGACCTCGTGGCAGCCGTGAACTGGCTCGGCGAGCGCGGTGTGCGCTTCACGCCGGGTGGCATCCGCAAAGGCGCTGCGGGCTTTGACGTGTGCTTCGTGCATCCTAAAGGAGGCACCGACGCGCCCATCGGCGGCGAGGGAGTGTTGATCGAGCTGGTCCAGGCGCCCGCTGCCGTCATCGCAGCGTTTGGCGCGGCGGAGCGCGCTGCGCGGGACGCAGTCGACGCTTGAGCGTGGGTGCCCGGCGCGCTGGCGAGCTAGCGCTTGCCCATGCTCATCCAGCCCTTGACCGTGTCCATCATGGTGTCGATGGCCCCGCTGGGCTCGTGCCCCTGCAGCAGCAGATAGACAAAGATCGCGCCGACGGCGGCCACGGGGATAGCCGCCAACAAGACGATGGCGCCCATGCCGCTGGGTCGTCCGGCGGCCGTGCCCATGGCTCGCGGCTCACTGCGGCGCGGACCTTGTGTTGGCTTCGGGTTTCGGGAAGTGCTCATTTCGGGTCTCGCTCCGTGCAGGGCTATGGCTGGGTGCAGCCAGGACAATTGCTTCAGGAGGATCGTGTCAGAAGGACCGCCTCGCGACGAGGGCTTCCGACAGCTGCGCCGCCGCTACCGTGGCGATGACCCGGCCAGCTTCGCCGCCTCCTCGCGCATGCGGACCGCGAGGCTTGGCAGGGTTCGGGTCTGGGCGAGGCGGATGAGGCTGTCGGGTACCGCCGAGTCCGGGACGGCGTGGATTCGGTACACGACCAAGGTGCGCTTCCCGGCCTCGTCGAACGGTGTCAACTCCCAGCTGCCTTTGTTGTGCACGTAGGTGCCTTCGACCAGGTCCCAGGCTCGCGAGAAGCGGGTCGCCGACTTGGTGTGGATGGCGCGGCTCACCGCGTGCAGGTTCGAGATTGGGAACGGCATGTCGACCCAGGTCTCACAGGTCACGACGCTGCCCTTGCGCGCGATCTCTCGCGACTTGTAGATGCGTGGCATGGTGCGGTGGTAGGACCCGCACTCATCGATGATCTTCCACATCGTCGCTGGGGCGATGTCGACGACGAAGTCGATGCCGACCCGCGGCACGTCGCTGCCCTTCACCGGGCTCGAGAACGTCAGGGTCTCGCCCTTTGCGAGACGCTCGTGGCGGCTGTCGGCGGCGCCGACGCTGGCGAAGAGGGTGAACCCGACCAGCGTCGCCGCGATCAGGATCGCCTGGCTCATGCGCAGCCTGTCGCCGGCGCGCCTCGTCGATGTGGGCAGCCGCGAAAGCGCCGGGATCGCACGTTGTCGGTCTGTCATGGTCTTGCCTCTTGGTCGAGGTCAGCAGGGTGGCGCAATCGGTCGCGGGATTCAATGGCACCTCCTGCCCGGTACGAAGCCGGCGCCTCAGCTGCAACCGTTTCGTGACGCGGTAGGCCGGGGAGAATTCGGGTGGCGGATCCTGGCCTCGGTCACCCTTCCGCGCCCCTCAGTCGTCCAACCACGACTCGACGGTTTCGCCGTCCGGTGCGTCGATGATCCGCCTCGCCAGGTCGAAGGAGAAGCCCGCGCGCGCCATCGCGCCGAGGTCGCGCTCGCGGCGCTCGCGACGTTCTTCCTCGACACGATAGGGGCCCAAGCGTCTGCGGCGCGCGAGCGTGGCCGCGGCCTTGAGCTCGGGATTTGTGGCCTCGTCGCGCAAGCTGGCGACCGCGGCGTCGATGTGTTCGCTCGCCAGTCGTCGCCCCTGGAGGTCCGCCCGGATCGCTCGTGGCGAGCGGCCACGCTCGAGCAACACGCGGGCTCGCTCGATCGCCCAGCGGCCGTCGTCGACGACGCCACCTTCGACGAACCGTTCCACCACCGCCTCTCGCCAGGCTCGGGCCACATCGGGATCGATTGGCTGTTCGCGCAGGGCCTTGTCGACGCGCCGCTGCAGGACGCGGCGGAGCTGATCGGCGGGCACCCAGAACCGGTCAAGGTAGTGGCGCGCCGCTTCCTCGAGGTCGGCCTCGCTCAACGTGGGCCGTGGGCGGTGTCTTCGGGTCTTCTCGGCCATCGGCAACCTGGCTCGGGTCGGTGGGGACTGCAACGTAGTCGCGTCCAGGCCCCTGGGCAAGGCCGCCTCGACCCGCTGATTGGTTCGCGAATCCGCGGTTTGGGCGACGGCCTTCGCGATGTGGTTTTCCTTGGAGATCTCCCGCCGTAGGCCGCTTGGTCGGCGCTTTGGTGCCGCGTTCGCCCCTTGCCCTCCGCGCCCGATCGCCCTACGCTGCGCCGGTTCGCGCTGTCGCGTCTCGACGCAGCAGCGCACGGTTCGATACACCCGCAGTCTTCCCCTCTCCCACAACTGCCCGGGAGGGGGCAGGCCGATTCGCCGGGGAAGCCAGGACAGCACGGCCCAGACCCGCTGGCGACCGCCGCGCGGCCCGGCCGCCGGGGCCCGTCCGTCGACTGCGTGTCGTACCGGCGATGCGGCTCCCCACGCTCCGTCGCGTTCGTTGGCGTGAACGCAGACTTGAGGACACCAACGATGCACCGCTACTCGCCCGCACGCGCGGGAACCCTCGCCCTCCCGCTCGCCGCCCTCATCGCGACCGCCTGTGGGGCACCGACGACTCAGCTCGCGGCTGACCCGCTCGCCGCCGCCAAGGAGCCCGCCATGACCGCCGCCGCAAAGGTCGCCGACGCGCCGGCATCGAGCGAGGCGCTCGCCCTCGCCGCCCGCTGCAAGGCTCACATTGCCTCGGCCCGTGGCGCCCGCGACCGGATCGTGGCCCTCGCCGCGGACACGGCCGTCGCCGACAAGCGGACCGCGACCCTCCATGCGTTCAACGCGCTGCAGACCGCGGCGGGCAACGCCGAGGCCGAATCGAGCCTGTGGCGCTCGGTTCACCCGGTCGAGTCGGTCCGCAAGGCCGCCGAGACTTGCGAACAGCAGGTCGCCGCCCTCACCACTGAGCTCTCCCTCGATCGCGCCTTGTACGAGGCCTTCGCGGGGCTCGACCTCAGCGGCGCCGACCCACTCGCTACGCGCCTGGTCACCAAGACCCTCGAGGACTTCAAGCGGGCAGGCGTCGACAAGGACGAAGCGACCCGCAAGCGAATCCAAGAGCTCAGTAAGATGTTGGTCGAGGTAGGTCAGGAGTTCTCGAAGACGATCATTCAGGACCGTCGCACCATTCATGTCGCCGCCAGCGCCCTCGTCGGCCTGCCGCAAGACTGGATCGATGCGCACAAGCCGGGCCCGGACGGCAAGGTCGAGGTGTCGACCGACTACCCCGACTACATCCCATTCATGACCTACAGCAACGACGACGCGGCTCGCCGCGAGCTGTACGTCACCTACCGTCACCGCGGCTGGCCGACCAACCGGGACAACCTCCAGAAGATCCTGGAGATTCGTCATGAGATGGCGCAGCTGCTCGGCTACGCGAGCTGGGCCGACGACGTCACCGAGAACAAGATGATCAAGAGCGGCAAGAACGCCGCCGACTTCATCGACAAGGTCGCCGCGATCGCGGCGCCGCGCATGAAGGAGGAGCTCGGCCTGCTGCTCGCCGAGCTACGCAAGACCGACAGCAAGGCGACGGTGGTGCGCGACTGGCAGCAAGCCTGGCTGCTCAACAGCGTGCGCAAGGCGAAGTTCGACTTCGACGGCCAGGCGATGCGCCCCTATCTGCAGTACAGCCGCGTGCGCGATGGCCTGCTCGCCTTGACCTCGAAGCTCTTTGGCATCCGCTACGTCAAGAACACGACCCTGCCTGTCTGGCATGTCGACGTCTCGGTCTACGACGTCTTCGAGGGCGACAAGCAGGTCGGTGTCATCTACCTCGACATGCACCCGCGTGATGACAAGTACAAGCACGCCGCTCAGTTCACGCTGACCAATGGCCTGCGCGGCGTTCAGCTGCCCGCGGGAGTTCTGGTCTGTAACTTCCCCAACCCGCGTGACGGCAATGGCCTCATGGAGTTCAAGCAGGTCGAGACCTTCTTCCACGAGTTCGGCCACCTCCTGCACCACGTATTGGGCGGCGGTCAGGAGTGGATGCGTTTCTCCGGGGTCGCGACCGAGTGGGACTTCGTCGAGGCGCCTTCGCAGATCTTCGAGGAGTGGGCAAAGGACTACGAGACGCTGCGCGCCTTCGCCATCGACGACAAGGGCGTGGTCATCCCCGCCTCGCTTGTCGAGAAGCTGCGCAAATCTGACGAGCTCGGCAAGGGCCTGTGGGTGCGCCACCAGATGTTCTACGCGGCCGTCTCGCTGGGGCTGCACAACCGCGCGCCGGCATCGATCGGTGACCAGGATGACTTCATCAAGGATCAGATGAAGCGCTACAGCCCCTACCCCTTTGTCGACGGGACCCACATGCAGGCCAGCTTTGGCCATCTCAACGGCTACTCGGCGATCTACTACACGTACATGTGGTCTCTGGTGATCGCCAAGGACCTCTACAGCGCGTTCGAGAAGGCTGGCATTCACGATGTCGCCACCGCGATGCGCTATCGCAAGACGATCCTCGAACCGGGCGGCCGCAAGGATGCGGCCGACCTGGTCCGCGACTTTCTCGGTCGGCCCTACAGTTTTGACGCCTTCGCGCGCTGGCTGCAGCGCTAGCGAAGATCCGAGGCGGGAGACCATCCGGCTCCGCCTCATCGACACGGTGGCTCATCGGCCGCCCCCTCAACCACGCCACCGCTGCGCCACGCGCGCCGCGTCCAGTGGCACAAACGGAGAACAAGATGGCACGACCTTCCAACGGCAACCGCGGCTCTCAGGGCTCGCAGGGCTCGCAGGGCACCCAAGGGCCGGCGATCAAGCTGACCGACGACGAGCGCAACTACATGCTCAAAGCGCTGGGCGCCATGCCGACGACGCCCACACAGGTCGCGGACGGCACGGCCGACGCGCTCTCCCGATTCGCCTACCACCAAAACCCCTACGTGCGCGCCATCTGCAAGGTGCTGTGGGCGGGATACGCCTTCTCCGCAGGACAGATCGTCGACGGCAGCAAGCGCTTCTCGCAGGCTCGTCGGGACGCCGAGCTCGCCAACGTCGACGCCGGCACGATGCGAACCTTGGAGGAAGCCGCGGCGGCGCTCGACGACGCGATGGCGCCGACCGGGTCGATCACCGGCTTCCTTGAGGTGCTGCGCTCGACGACCCTGCGGCGCCTGTGGGCGCGGGTCTGCGAGACGTCGGGGCTACCGCCGCCGATCTTCTCGACCATCTTCGCGCCGGACGAGGCGCGCATGACCGACGCGGAGTTCGACGCAGCCGAGGCCGAGGAGCTCGCGTCCCTCATGAAGAAGAAGCCGGAAGACGATGACGACGACGACGGCGACTACGACGACGATGAGGATCGCGACGGCGACGATGACGACGACGATGACGATGACGATGACGACGATAGCGATGACGATGACGATGACGACGCTGACGACGGCGACAGCGCTGGCGACGGCGACGGCGACGAAAGCAAGAGAGCCGGCTCCAGGCGGGGCAGGGGCCGCGATCGCGGCGCAGATGCCAAGGATGGCGAGCGCGGCGACGGTGAGCGATCCAGCAAGGGCTCGGCTGGGGACGGTGTCTCGATCGAGGTCGAGCGCAAGGGCGGCGCGGACATGACGGCCGAGCTGCTGATGTCCGCTTGCAGCGAGGCGCTCAAGGAGATCCGGCTGGCGGCGCCCACCGGCCGCATCAAGATCCAGATCGAGATCAAGGCCGACTCGAGCAATCCGGCCGGCCGCCGCGGTGGCAGCGCCAGCCGCGGCCGACGCCGTCGCCGGTCGTAGAGGCTCCGGTGCCGCTTCTGCTCTTTGCCACCGCGCTCGGCCGACGCCGTCGCCGGTCGTAGAGGCTCCGCTGCTCTTTGCCGCTGCGCTCGGCCGACGCCGTCGCCGGTCGTAGAGGCGCCGGCGCCGCTGCTCTTCACCGCACTGCACAGCTCATCGCTGCCGCTGTAGCCAAAACGCCGCGCGCCCGCCCCGACTGAGTCGGAGCGGGCGCGCGCGTTTCTGGCGTTCGGCAACGCCGGCGTCTGGCTAGACCAGGCGCCGCCGGCGGATGCCCAGGGCGATAAGAACGGCGAAGAGCGCGAACGCGAAGCCCGCTGCCGAGCCGTTGCCA
>CALGHC010000211.1 GCA_937915965.1 uncultured Myxococcales bacterium | reverse complement strand
GGGGCCTGGATGTCGATCGTGACGGTCACCGGCGCGCCGGGCGAGACGGCCAACACGTCGCCGACCTCGGCCTTCTTGCCCTGCGCCTCGGCCCAGATCTGCACAAACGGGCCGTCGCTGCCGACGGCGCGGCCGGCGTTGACCATCGAGGCGAAGTGTTTGACGTCGAAGCCGGCGATCGTGTCCTTGCCGGAACCGACGCGCACATACGTGCGTGCGCCGCCGGACTGGTCGTGGACTGCCTTGTGGCTGTCCGATACCGCCGTGCCGGTCCAGCGCACACCCCGAGACAACAAGGCGTACCACCAGTTGCTGACGATGGTGAAGCTGTCGCCGCTGCCCGGCGGCCCGCCGCCCGACGACCGGTGACCGGTCATGAGCTCGATCGCCGTGAACGCCTCGGTGAAGAGGCCGGTATCGCCGGTCGCCGCGTCGATTGGTTTGGGCGCGATGCGGAACTGGGCGCGCGGCGCGTGGCTGATGCCGCCGAGGATGTCGGCCTGGATCGCCATCAGGTAGCCATACGCCGGATGGTTGATCTGGATGACCGGCTTGCCGTCGCCGAGCGTGTCGAGCGCAGCGACGATGCCGGGCGGGTCGACACCCGGACCTTCGCCACCAGCCCAGTCAAAGGCGCCGCCGGTGAGGTCGTCGGGGTCGTGGATCAGCGGGAACGAGTTGAAGTGGCCATAGTCGAAGGTCGTCAGCTCCACGCCAGACACGACGGCGAGGCGGCTTTGGGCCTTGGCCTCGGCGACGAACGCGCTGTAGTCGGTGATGTAATCGTGGTCGGTCGCGACCAGCACGTCGACGCCCTCGGCGAGGAAGGTCCGCACGCGCCGCAGGTTGTCAACCGCGCTGTCGGGGGAGTTGATCGCGTGCACATGGAAATCGCCCGAGAGCCAGCCGCTGGTGTCGACAGCCTCGAGTAGTGTCGCCTCGACCTTCGCTGGCTTGGCGGCGGCAGCCGTGACCTTGGCACCACCGGCGAGGTGGGCGTCAAGCGGCCACAGAGTGCGCGTCGGACCGCCGGTCACCGTAACCAGGTAGTCGCCCGGCGGGACCCCGATCTTGGCGACACCGTCCATGCCGGTGAAGACCACGGCGATGACGCCGGCGCCAAGACCGTCCGTGCTGACGTCCTGGAAGGCGCCGGTGCGCGCGGGGCAGTCGCCGACACAGCCGACGGTGACCTTGCCCGGTGTCGGGGCGCCGCTGCCGTCGCGGATCGTGACCTCGATCAGCCCCGGCAGGCCGACCGTCACCTCGACGTCGGTCACCGGCACGCCAGCCGTGACGTCGATCTCGGCGGCTTTGGTCAACGCGCGGTCGGCGGGCTCGGCGGAGAGGACCCAGCTGCCGGGGCGCAGCGCACCGGCGAAGGTGCCGTCGGCTGCGCTGACGAACTGCGTATGCGGCCTGCCCTGAGGGTCTAGCGCCGACACGCGCACGTCGCCGACCGGCGCTCCCGCGGTGTCGACAACGCGCCCCTCGACCGAGCCGACCGCGGTCCCGCGCGCTTGCCAGATCGCGTCGGTGATCGACGACAGCGCGCCGTTGCCGACGGCGACGAGGTGGGAGCTGACGGCGGTGTCGCCAGCCGCGATGACCAGGGCGGCCGGGTTCTTGGCGAAGGCCTCTGGTCCAGCGAGCAGCGTGTTGACGATGTTGTCGGTGCCGAGCAACACCCCAGCGACGCCGGAGATCGCCAGATAGCCGCCGGCCGGCTTGTCGTCGACGCGCGGCGGAGCGTAGGCGTGGCTGCTGGAGGCGCCGCGAAAAGCGAGGTAGTCCAGCGGCTCGGACGCGATGCCCGCGATGCCGAAGCCGCCGCGCTTGCCATACGGGTTGAAGAACTCAACCGCGCCACCGCTGTCGATCAGCTCGCCGGCGCCCAAGGTCACGCTGGTCTCGCCGTCGTTGCGGATGGCGGTGACGACCCGCAGCGCGCGCTCGTTCGCGCCAAGCACGAAGAAGCGGCTGATGGTCAGCGGCACGTCGGCGTCGGGATCGAGGGCGATGTCGATCTCGGCGCCGCCCAGGAACGCCAGCACCATGCCCGGCAGGTTGATGAAGTCGAGCAGCTCGTCGGAGCCGGTGACCGCGATGATCGCCGGGCCGCCGCTGCTGCCGTCGCGCAGCACCTCGATATGCTGAGGTCGCATCGTCCGGCCGATGTTGAAGAAGAAGCAGTACTCGCCGACCTCGTCGTTGGGCGAGCTGCCGTCGGGCCGAACGATGGCGGCATCGATGACGTTGCCGCCCCAGGGGCACGGGCTGCTGTGACGGTCGTCGCCTTGGATCGCGAAGCGCGCGTGGGCGTTGCCGATGACCCAGTCGCCCGGCCGCGCTTGCGCCGCCGGGCCGCTGAACGCGTCCTTGGCGGGGTCGAAGGGCCGGGCGTAGACGCCGTCGCCACCGAGGGCTGGCAGGAAGGGCGCGAGGTCCGTTGACACGTACGCGCCCGGCGGCAGCGTCAATGCCGGCTCGGTGTCGCCCGGGTCGGCAACGTCGACGGCTGCCGCGGCAGCGTCGCCCGAGGCGTCGCCCTTGGCGCAGCCGACAACCGCGACGGCGAGAGCGACGACGAGTGTGTCGACGGCGAGGTTGCGGAAGGCGAATGGATGGACGGCGGTGGGGGAGGTATTCATGGCGCGATCGTACGGATGATGGGGATGAGGGGCAACTGCCCACCCCCACGCTGGCCGCAATCGGCCCGTCGGCTTGTGGCTGCCGGACGCGCCGATGTTGACGTGGTCGGCGACGTTCTTGGGCTGCCCGCCGGTGTTCGAGTCGGCGGCGAAGGTGAGCGACTTGGTGAGGATGTCGGCCGAGATGCCGCCCCACATCGGCACGTACCTGGTGCCATCGCAGCCAGGAGCGAGAGCGTTCTGGGCGGACATCGAGGACCGCCCGGGGTTGAAACCCCGCGCTCGCAGTCAAGATGTCCACCTGCGTGGACCGAAGGTGAACGACTCGGTGAAGACGGCAGAGTTGGAATCGGGGGGACAACTTCGCAGCGATGATCCGCACGTGGTCGCACTTGTGCTGGTGTCCGGCGCTCGGACGGTTTGTACCGAGGACGACGCGCTCATGGCGGAGCTCACCGACCCAGGACTCGTTGCTGGACCTCGCGCGAGGATCTACCGGTACCCAGCACAGCACGGACACTTGCTGAATCACACGCGCGGGTGCCCCGGGCCTTGACCTCGCTTGACACCCTCCCCACAGCTTCCGAGGTGGTGGCGGCCTGGATGTACTACGCCCCGTGGACTTCGGCGATGTCGTCTCGCGCTCAGTACTTGACCACCGCTTCGGCCCAAAGGACGCCTCGCAGATCCCCCAGGGCGTAGCCGGTGGCCTTGTCGTTGGGGTATTTTGCCGCGAGAAGGTCGGCGACGCCCGGCGCCAGCTGCTCGGGAGCGCCGTGGCAGTGCAGGCAGACGGCTTCGACCTTCACGGGGCGCAGCACCCGGCCGATGGCCTTGCGCTCCGCTTTTGGCCAGCTCGTACTGGTGGAGCCTTTCACCCCCTCGGCGGGCCGTTCGCCCTGCTCCTCGAGCCAGCTTTGCACCCAGTCCGGCGCCTTGTTGTCCGGATTGCGTAGCCTCAGGGAGCTGCGTCCGACCGCCGCTCCGGTGTCCTGGGCGACCTTCGCCGTCAGGCTGCCGGCGCTCCCCGAGCAGACCCGAGCGGCCGCGAGGGGGCCCCCGGTCTTCATCGTCTCCACCAGCGCACCCTTCAGAGTGCTGCCTAGCTGGTCGGCTGCCGCCAGGGCCTGGTCCTTCGCCGCCTCCACGTGCTCCGACACCCTCGTGGCTGGGGAGGAAGTCACCGGGGCAGGGGGCGTCGGCGGGGGCTTCTGGCGTTCGGGACAGCCCGAGAGCAGCAGCAGGATCGCCAAGACTGATGCGACCCAGGGGGCGTAGCGGAGACGGCTTCGTCTAGTCGAGTGGCTCATAGGGCGATTCTGTC
>CALGHC010000210.1 GCA_937915965.1 uncultured Myxococcales bacterium | reverse complement strand
GGAGGCCGGCACCGCGTCCAGACCGCCTTGCACGTCGTCAACCGACGCATCGCTCGGCGTCGCATCGGACGTCCCCGACGCCGCGTCGGAGGTACCAGCCTGGTCGGCTACTCCGCCGTCGCCGGTGCCGTCCGCACCACCGCAAGCGCCCGCCAGGGCGAGCGCGACGCCAAGACCAGCCAGCCAGGGACGGGACAAACCGAGGGAGCGCGCCGTCATCTCTTCCTCGTGGCAAACCGGTGGAAGGGAAGTGGAAGGGAACAGAGGTCTCGGCAAGCCATCGAGACTCTCGACGAGGCCGCCGCGCTGCAGCTGCGACTGCCACCGCGACTGCGACCGCGACTGCCGCCCGATTGCCACCGCGACTGCCACCGCGACTGCTGCCACCGCGACTGCCACCGCGACTGCAGCTTCAGCGGCGCCTCGACAGGACCGCTCTCAAGCTAGCCGATCCGTGAGATCAAGTCGAGGGAGCCAGAGGGCGCGCGATGCGGAACGGTCGGCGCATCGCCCTGGATCTATAACGCAAATCTCGCCGCTCGGCGGGCCGCTGGCCGCTGGACGTCAAGGCGAGGCCTGCGCGAGCGACCCCACCGGCGCCGGCGGCTGCGGCAGCGACAGACCCGCGTCGGTGGCGTAGTTCTGGGTGACGGCGCCGAAGATGGCGTTTTGGTCGTCAAGCGCGTCCTTCGAGTCCTGGACGACGAGCCCGTAGAGGCCCGTGCCGCCCGCGTCGACCAGTGTCCTCGTCACCTGGGTGGCCGGACTCGAGTCGATGACCACTCCCGCGCGTTGATTGCCGGCCAGCACGCAGCGCTCGATGACCGTGTCTGTCGCGCCGTTGAGCAGGATGCCGTCGGCGAGGGTCGTTGTCTCGGTAGATGGCACACCCGCAAGAGCGAACTTGGGGCTGGTGCCCCACAACGTCGCCAGCACCGCGGACCCGCGCACCTCGACAGTGCTGTTGACGACCTCGAGGGCGACGCCGCGATTGGCGGCGATCCTGGAGGCGAGAATGGAGCCGACACCGCCGCCGACGACGGACACGCCGGTTCCACCAAAATCGCCGAAGCCGTCGCCAGACGTGGCGGCGACGGCGACCCCGACAAGGCGCACCGACGCGTCGTACACATACAAGCTGGTTTCGCGATTCGCGACGAGGCGCGTGCCCAGCAGCTCGACCTTTGCCCCACCTTGGATGCTGACGCCCCTGCCAAACTTCTGGTCGGTCGCCTGCGGCAGGGTCGCGTCGACAAGTAGCCGGGTCGCGGCGAGCTCGCTGCCGGCGTGGGCCACCGTGACCCCGACGTCTGTATTGGCCGACACGCGGACTCCCCGCAACGTCGCCCGAGCGCCGTGCTGCACGCCGACGCCGCGTCCGACCTCACTGTCGCTCGCCTGCGGCAAGGTGCCGTCGACGACGAGACGGTTCGCGACGACGACGGTGCCCTTGTCGCCCGCGACCAGACCAGCCTGGCGATTTGCCGACAACCGCGCGTCCTGCAGCAGCAGCGAGGCGCCTTGGCGCAGCTGGATGCCGGTGCCAAACATGGCGTCGCTCGCTCGCTGCAGAGTTCCGTCGACGAGCAGCTGGTTCGCCGCGACTTCGCTGCCAGCGTCGGTCACGACGAGGCCGACGGTCCGGTTTGCCGACAGCCGCGCGCCCTGTACGGTCGCCCGCGCCCCCCCCTGCACGTTCATGCCCAGGCCAAATTGCTGATCGGTCGCGCGCGCTTGGGTCCCGTCGATGAGGAGACTCGAAGCCGTGAGCCGCGTCGCGGCGCCGCTGACGGCGAGACCGACGTCTCGATTCGCCGACAAGCGCGCCTCGCTCAGCGTCACCTGGGCACCGTCGCTCACCTCTGCGCCCCGGCCGCCGACGTTGTCGACCTGTTGGGGGAGCGTGGCGTCGATCAGCAGTCCGGTCGCGGCGACCGTCGAGCCCGGGTTGGCAACCTTGAGGCCGATCACACGGTTGCCGGACAAGCGCGCCTCGTCCAGCGTCAGCTTGGCGCCGTCCTGGGCCAACACCCCCCAGCCGAACTTCTTGTCGAGCTCCTGCGGCAACGTCCCGTCGACCAGGATGCGGCTGGCGACAACGGTGGTCCCTGCGCCGATGGCGGCCAGACCGACGTCTCGGTTGGCGGACAGCCGCGTATCTTCGAGCGTCACGTGGCAGCCGCTGTCGGCGCTCACGCCCCAGCCAAGGCCCTTGTCGAGCACAAAGGGCGTGGTGCCCATGACAACCAGCGAGGCGGCCTTGACCACCGCGCTCTTGCCGGAGACGTAGACCCCGGTGAGGCTCGCTGCCGCCACGAAGACGCGCTGCAGGTGGGCGGGCAAGCTCCCTGAGACCTCGACGCCAAACCAGGATCCGCTGACCTGCAGACCGCTGATTTGCGCCGCTGCGCTGGTCGTCTTGCCCTTGATCGCGACGACGGCCTTGCCCTGCGCGCCGATGACGCTGACCTGAGCCGCGCAGTGCCCTCGCAGGCTCACGGCCTTGCTGATGACGACCGACTCGCTGTAGGTGCCCGGCGCGACGACCACGACGCCAGCGACCGGCGCGATCAGCAGGGCCTTACCGATCGTCTTGACCGGCTTGGCCATCGTCCCCGGCCAGGTGTCATCGCCGCTCGTGCCGTGGACGAAGACGTCGGCGTCGCCGGCCGAGGCGCCGGCGTACTCTCCCGCGGGGCAATCGGCGGGGTCCGGCTTGCACGGCGGCAGCAAGCCAGCCCCGACCGGCGCCGCCGTGTCGACCACAAAGCCCGGCGGGCAAAACCGCGAGGGCCACGGCACGCCGACGTGCACGCAGCGGTCCGCCGGCGGCAGCGCGCCATCGGTCCCGCGCTTGCAGATCTCCATCTCTGCCGGGCTGCAGAAGTGCGCGTCGCTGGCGAGGTCGTTCCGGCAGAAGAAGGTGTCCTCGATGTCGGTCAGGGCCGTGACCGGCGGCGCATTGCCCGGGGCACCGTCTCCTACCGAGGGCACGGCCGGCAGCGTCAGCGGATCGCCATCCCAGTCGGCCGGCACGCCGCTGCCCGGAAACGAACCAGCCGGCAAGCAGGCGTCTGGGTTGTGCGGATCTGGCCCCGTTCCCGCCCCGCAACCAGCGCCGGCGACGAGCTCGTCTGCGGTGCAGAGGCGTCCAACCATCGGGCAGTCATCCTGCGCGACGGGATCGCACGCACCACCGTTGTCGCTCTCGCCATGCCAGCACCAGCGCGGCACGCAGCTCTCGGCCTGACCGAAGGCGAGCGCGGCACACTCTGGTGGCCCCACGGCGACGCAGCTGTTGGCAGAGAAATCGTAGAAGTGGCCGGCAGGGCAACACGCGCCGTCGGTGCGCAGCTGGCTGGCGTGGCAAGCGGGCGCGCCCTCTTCAGTCGTGTCGGCGGTGTGGGCTGTCTGCGCGTCGGAGCAGCCGAGGCAGGCTAGCAGCATCCCAAACAGGGCCACCGCGGCGCGGTGAGCGCCCGCCCGTATCGCCCTGCCCCGCTTGGTGCGTTCGAACGCGCCCCTGACTTGCGCTTGCATGGTGCCTCCTGCCCGGCCCGGCCCGATTTCTTCCCCGGCCCGATTTCTTCCCTGGCCCTTCGTCGACAGCGCAGCCCGCACCCGCGGCGCCCTCTCCGACGCTGTCACGGCTCAAATCCCGTGGCCTTCCTTGTAGGCAGCCAGCGCGCGCCTCATCCGGTCGAGCTCCGCGGGATGGGTCTCCGAGAGATCGGCCTTCTCCAACACGTCATCGACGATGTCGTACAGCTCGGTCCGGTTCCGCGGAGCAGACACCATGAGCTTGTAGCGCCCCAGGACCAGGGACTCGCTCGACTCCCTCACTTTGTAGTCAGGCGTAATTTGCGTATAGACCGGGCGGCCTTCGAGCGGTGCATCGCCGAGCAGGTAGCCCAGCAGGCTGGTCCCGCAGAGCGATTCCGGCGGGGCCAGGCCGGCCATCGCCAGGATGGTCGGCGTGAGATCGATAAGAGAGACCGGCGTTGCGGTGCGACTCGGCCGGATCCCGGGACCAAAGACCAGCAGCGGCACGTGGGTCTCTTCCTGGTAGGTGGTGTGGCCATGCAGCTTGTTGCCGTGCTCGCCGAACGCCTGGCCGTGGTCGGCGGTGATGATCACGAACGTGCGCTCGCGCCGGGCCGGGCCCAGGGCAAACGCGATCAACCTGTCGATCTCGGCGTCGACGAAGCGAATCGACGCGTCGTACTTGTCGATCGGTCGACTGCCAAAATGCGCCGGAGTCGGCCCGGACCGATAGGGCTGATGGGCGTCGGGGACGTGCGCCCAGACGAAGCGCGGCCGCTTGGGCTTGTACGTGCTGAGATGGGCGATGACCCGGTCCACCAGGAATGGCGCTGAGTACTTCGGGTCGCCGGGAGTATGGATGGCCGTGCGGTCCGTGTGGACGAACCCCTGCAGTCCGTGATCCCGTTCCTGAAAGATACTCGCCAGGGCGACGATCGCCGTGGTCTGGTAGCCAGCCGCGGAGAGAAAGCCCGCCAGGGTGACCTGGTCCTTGGCCATGCTCAGGCCCCAGCCACGATCCACCGGTGGGGGCGCATTCGTCTGAGAAGGAAAGAGCCCCGTGAACAGAGACCGAAAGGTCTGCCTGGTCGAGCA
This sequence comes from uncultured Myxococcales bacterium, assembly GCA_937915965.1. Lineage (GTDB taxonomy): Bacteria > Myxococcota_A > UBA9042 > UBA9042 > UBA9042 > CALGHC01. The sequence continues at coordinate 1,037 of CALGHC010000210.1, read as the reverse complement.
CGACGGCGTGTAGGCGCCGTCGAAGACCGCGCCGAGCCGGGCACGTTCGGCCAACCCTGGCGTGGTCGGGCGCTCATAGCCGGACAGGGCGGTGTGGTCCCAGCGCAGCGCATCGATGGTCAAAAAGATGATGTCGGGGGCGTCTTTTGCCGCGGTGCCGATCGAGCTGGGATCTTGCATCGAATGACCAGGCTTGCAGGTGCCGGCGCCCGCGACGTAGGTGACGACCGGGGCATCCTGACGCGAATAGAACGCCGCCGCCGCCACCGCTGCGGTTGTCAGCAGCAGCCCCAGCAAAGCCAGGCCGGGCAGGACCCTCGGCGGCTTCTCAGGCGTCCCGACCAAGGTCGACCAGCCAATGGCGCAGACCGCGATCGCGGCGACGGGCCAATACGGATCGAGGTCCAAGGCGAACCAGACCTCCGACTCAAGCGTCCGAAAACTCCAGACCATGGCGACCAGGATGGCGACGAAGACCAGCGGCGCGGTGAGGCTGTTGGCTTGGTCCTGGCCTTCGACCCTGCCCCCGCCTTCGTCCCTGCCCTGGCCTGCAACCTTGCGAAGCACGACGCCGATGGGCTGCGACGCGATGAAGAGGAGGGCAGCGACGGCCCCCATCGCGATCGCCTTCACCCCGACGGCTGCGAAGAGCTGATCGGACAGGTGGTAGGCCCCCCACATCAAATAGACGGGCAGCGAGACCCTCAAGCCCGTGATCAACGCCGCAGGAGTCGTCGTCAGGTCGATCGGCCGCGGTCCCGGAGGCCGCGAGAGGGCGACCAGCATGCCGCATGCCGGGCCGGTGACGAGGACGAGTGGCCCCAGCTTGAGAGTCGCGTCGGTCAGGGCAAAGGCGAAGCCGCCGGCCACGGTCTGGTCGAGCGCGGCGACGGCCAGGATCCACCCGGCTCCCAACGTACAGCACGCAAGGATCGACCGCGCGAGGTAGCTGAGCTTGTGTCCGAGATGGCGGCCAATCATGCCTCGCCCCAGTGCGCTTGGATGGTTCGCAGGCGGCCCAGCGCGCGGCCGGCGAG
>CALGHC010000209.1 GCA_937915965.1 uncultured Myxococcales bacterium | reverse complement strand
CAGGTTCGCCCGGGTCGGCGACCACGGTGGCGCTCGCGGCGTTGTTGCTGCTGATGGCCGTGCGGCGCCGCCGCACGACCGCGATCCACGGCGGTCGGTGACCGGCGAGCGGCGAGTGGCGAGCGGCAGCGGCGAGCGGCAAAGAGACGGCGCCCTGCAAATCAGGCGTCGGCGTCGCGAATCGCCAAGACAGCCCGTTTCACCTCGACGCCCAGGCGCCGCTTGCGATACGCGGCGTCGTACGGGACGTTGGGCATGGGCGTGCAACGCCGCTCGACCAAGGCCCCGATCTCTTCGGCGAGGGCTGCGTCGACCGGCCGACCGGCGAAGAGGCCAAATGGCACCACGCGGGGTTGCGGCCCCAGGACGACGGCCACGGCGAGCCCCCCGCTGACCAGGCCGTCGGCGCCGCGATCGAGCCGCACGGCGACGGACACCAGCGGGAAATCGATGCTCTTTCGCACCGCCCACTTGCGCCAGACCACAGCGGTCGTGGCGGCGGGAGCGTCGAAGCGGATCGCGATGAGCACCTCGTTCGCTGTGAGCTTGAGGTGATTGCGACCCTCCGGGCCGTAGAGGTCGACGACGGGGACACGGCGCGGTCGAATGCCGCCGACCAGGTCGACCGAGGCGCCCAGGGCGACCAGCACAGGTACGGTGTCGGCGCTGAGGGCGGCGACGCAGGTGCGACCGCCCGGCACGACGTGGCACTCGGCGCCGTGCGACTTCAAGCAGCCGCCAAGCGCCTGACGAAAGAGGTCGCTCTGGTTGATGTAGCGGCAGCGGACGTCGAGCAGGAGGTTGCCGCCGATGGTGCCCATGCGGCGAATCTGCGGCGAAGCGATCCGCGAGGCGGCCTCGGCGAGCGCCGGCGCGATGCGGCCGATTGTGGGGTCCGTGGCGACGTCGATAAGCCGCGTGCGCGCGCCGATGACGACCTCGCCGCCGGCCTCCTGCACCCCCGTCAGCCCGTCGACGCGCGACAGAGACACGACGACCTCGGCGTCGATCGATCCGAGCTTGAGGTTGGGTAGCACGTCGGTCCCGCCGGAGATCAGCCGAGCGCGCTTGCCATGCGACGCCAGCAGCGCGACCGCCTCGTCGACGGTGGTCGGGTGATGCAGCTCAAAGGGACGCAGGCGCAACATGACTGGGGACAGCTCCTCGTTTCGGTTCAGATCGCGCGGCGTGTCGCGGCGTCGAGCGCGGCGAGGACCTTCTCGGGCGTGATGGGCAGCTTGTCGACGCGCACACCAACGGCGTCGAAGACCGCGTTGGCGATCGCCGGGATGGCCGGATGCAGCGGTCCCTCGCCGGCCTCTCGGGCGCCGTAGGGCCCCAGGGGATCGGCGCACTCGACGATGATGGCCTCGATGTCAGGAGTGTCGAGGGCTGTCGGGATTCGATAGTCGAGCAGCGAGCTCGCCGCGAGCAGGCCATCGACACCGGGGCCGGCGAGCCGCCGTTCCTTCGCGCCGCGCAGGCCGTGCGGCATGAGGTCGTGGTGCTCCATCACCGCTTCGGCGGCGCCCATATAGACCGACCCTTCGATTTGACCCTCGACGAGCATCGGGTTGATCGCCTTGCCGCAGTCGTGTGCCGCCCAGATCTTGACGACGCGTACCTCGCCAGTCTCGCGATCGACGGCGACCTCGGCGATGTGCGCGGTGTAGCTGTAGACGGGGCTCGCGCCGATCGAGGCGCCGCGGTAGTCGGCGTGAACGTCCTCGCGTGGCGTGTTGTAGTGGCCGACCGATCCCAAGGTGCCGAAACGTGATTCGGCGAGCTGGAAGGCCTCGGCGATCGGCATCGCCGAGGCCGGGTCGTCGAGGCGAAATGCCTGGCGATCGGCGAGCACGACATCGCGCTTGCGGCAACCCCACTGTTCCGCGACGACGGCGCGAACCTTGTCGGCCACCTCGACGGCGGCGCGCTGGGCGGCGTGACCAGCCATCAAGGTGATGCGCGAGCTGTAGGCGCCGAGATCGACCGGCGTGAGGTCCGTATCGGCGGCGAGGACGCGCACGTCCTCGAGGGCGACGCCGAGCTCCTCGGCGGTGATCGCGGCGATCACGGTGTGACATCCCTGGCCGATGTCACTGACGCCGGCGAAGACGCGCACCCGACCGCTGCGATCGGCACAAAGCTGGACGGCACTTTGTGGCATCTCGTTTGGGTAGATCGCGTAGTTGGTCCCGGTGATATACGTCGAGCAGGCGACCCCCAAGCCATGGCCGTCGGGCATCTGCCCACGTCGTTCGAGCCAGCCGCTCGCCGTTTCGACCCGCGCGAGGCACTCGAGCAGCCCAGACGTACGCACGTGGAAACCGTTGATGGTCTTGGTGTGTTCGCCGATGAAGTTGCGGCGCCGCAGCTCGATCGGATCGATATCCAACGCCCGCGACGCCTTGTCGAGCTGCACTTCGATGGCGAAACGCGGCTGCACCGAGCCGTGACCGCGCTTGGGACCACAGGCAGGCTTGTTGGTGTAGGCGCGGGTCGAGCGAAAGCGATACGCTTCAAAACGATAGGGAGAACCGAGCAGCTGGCCGGAGTAGTAGGTCGTCACCAGTCCGAAGGAGCTGTAGGCGCCTCCGTCGAGGACCGTCTCGGCGTCGACTGCGAGAATGCGTCCGTCGCGGTCGAAGCCAGTGCGGTGGTGCATGTCGAAGGGGTGGCGACCGCGGTGGGCGAAGAAGACCTCCTCGCGGCTGTAGAGGCACTTCACAGGTCGGCCGGTCCGGATGGCCAGCAGGGCGACGACGAACTCGAGGTCGAAGGGCTCCGACTTGCCGCCGAACGCCCCGCCGACCGGCGGCTGGATGACCCGCACGCTGCGCGGCGGCAGGTCGAGGACCTTGGCGAGCTCGCGGTGCAGGTAGTGCGGCACCTGGGTCGCGCTCCACACCGTCAACAGACCCCGCGGGTCGACGTAGCCGAGCGCGCAGTGCGGTTCGATCGCCGTGTGCGTGGTGCCATGGAAGTGGTAGTCGCTCTCGATGACCAGCGGCGCGGCGGCGAGGGCGGCGTCGACGTCACCAAAGGCCAACTCGACCCGCTTGGAGGCGTTTCCATGGCGGTTGGCCTCGTGCACCAGGACGTCGTCGCGAGCCAATGTTGTGTGTGGATCCGTGAGCGGCTCGAGGACCTCGTAGTCGACGTCAATGAGGCGAATCGCGGCGCTGGCGGTCTCTTCGTCCACCGCGGCGACCGCCGCGACGCCGTCGCCGACGTAGCGCACCTTGTCGAGGCACAGAGCGTGCTCGTCTGGGGTCCAGGGGATGACACCGTAGGGAGTCGGCAGGTCGCGGCCGGTGATGACCGCGAAGACACCGTCGAGGGCCAGCGCCCGGCTCGGATCGATCGACAGGATGCGGGCGTGTGCGTGCGGCGAGCGCAGGATGCGGGCGTGCAACATGCGCGGCAGGTGCAGGTCGTCGGTGTAGCGGGTGACGCCGGTCATGAGCTCGAGCGCGTCGATGCGGCCGTGGCGACCGCCGATGACGCGCGTGGGGCTGCGCTCGTCCATCAGCGAGCTCCCGTGTTGCCAGACTCGGAGTCGGACGCAGACGCAGACTCGGCCGCAGCCTCGGACGGCGCCAGCAGCGGCCAGGCGGCGCCAATGGCGTCGAGGATCTTCACGTAGCCCGTACAGCGACACAGGTTGCCGCCAATGGCTGCGGCGATCTCGGCGCGGGCGGGCGCGCCGGCTCCCGACGCCACACGCTGGTCCAGGAACGCGACCGCGCTCATCAGGATACCGGGGGTGCAGAACCCACACTGCGCGGCACCGTGGCGGTCAAACTCGCGGACCAGCGGGTGGACGCCCGCTTCGTCGGCGCGACCGGTCGAGAGCGCCTCGACGGTCTCGACAGCGCGTCCCTCGACCTCGGCGGCCAGCGTGATGCACGACAGCACGGCCTCGCCGTCGATCCGAACAGTACAGGCGCCGCAGTCGCCTTTGTCGCAGCCCTGTTTGGAGCCAATGCGGTCGAGGCGATAGCGCAGCACCTCAAGCAGAGTCCAGTGCGTCGGCGCCGCGACCTCGACCGCCTGGCCGTTGAGCGAGAAGCGCAGCAGGCGCACGTCACGCGACCGCCAGCGCTGCGGGTCCTCGACGACGACCGCCCCAGGCGTGCCCTTGAGCAGCTGGCGACCGATCTCGAGGACGCCGTCGCCCGTGCTCTGGTCGTTGTCCTGACCCACCGCTGCTGGCCTCGTGTCTTTGGGTGTCTCAAGCACCAGTCACCGGGCCGGTTGGCAAGCCGTCTGGCAGCCACCGGCTGCGCGTTGCTGGCCCCCGCCGCCCGGGTCGCGGCAGGGTAGCGGCGACGGCGGCGGCTGACAATCTCGCGGGGCTGCGCCGGGGCGCTGCTCCGTCGCAGGGCACGTGACAGCGGTCGTTCCATCGCCCGGTGGGAATTCGCTATACTGGCGGCGCCGAGATGCCGCAAGCCGAGGCACGAGTCCCGCCGTTCCGCCATTCGTGGCGACCTCAGGAGGCCCTCCCCATGACGACGACGCCCATCGACCTGGCTACCCAAGCAAGGAGCGGTTCCGCTCTCGCCGTGATCGCATTCGCCGCGGCGGTCGCGATTGCCGGCTGCGGTGGCGTCGTCACCGGCACCGGCGGCACCGGCGCGGACGACGTGTCGAGCGAAGGGGGCGACTCCAGCGACGGTGGGCTCGCCGAGGCAGGTGGTGCGGTCGACGTGATGAGCGCTCCAGATGTGGACGTGGGAGGCGACGACGACGCCGGGAAGGACTCGGCGACCGAGAGCGACGGCGAGGCTGGCGGCGAGGCTGACGGCGAGGACGATTCGTTGGGCGACACTGATGCCGTGACCGATGCCGACGAAGACGCATCCGACGAAGACGCATCCGACGAAGACGCATCCGACGAAGA
>CALGHC010000208.1 GCA_937915965.1 uncultured Myxococcales bacterium | reverse complement strand
CGAGGACAAGATGCCGCCGCGCTCCTCGGTGACCAGCGCCCTGCCCCCCGGGTAGGAGTTCTTGACCAGCAGGTGGGCTGTGTCGCCGACGCGGTAGCGCGGCCGATCGAGGACGATCATCGGCTCCTCGTCGTCCTGCCGCCAGGCCACCTGACCGACGCCAGCGGCGTACAGACCCAGGGTGCTGCGCGCCTGGCGCCCTGCTGCGTCGGCGCCGGTGGCGTCGATCACGTAGTAGCCCGCCCGCGGCACAGAGAAACGACACCGGCGCACGGCACGGGCAGTCGGATGAGTCGCATCGGTCGCCTCTGTGCTGGCGGTCGTCTCGGTCGGTAGCGCGCACGTCGCGACCACCTCGTCGATCGCGCGCTCTACCCAGGTGTACTCGCCGTCCATGCCCTTCTCGCGCACGGAGCTCCACTCGCGGCGCAGCAGACGCAGCGAGACCGGCACCCCATCGACCGTGGCTCCGGTCGGATCGACCGCGGCGGCCTCGACGTCGAGCGGGTCTCCCGCCCTGAGAACGACGGACGCGGTGCGCAGCGCGATGGTCCAGGCGGCAGGATGCAACCAGACCCGGCCGCTGCTGGTGACCTCGTGGCCATTGGGATCGGAGACGCGTGCCTCGACCAGTACGGACAGCGCGCGGGCGACCGGCGACGCGGCTGGGAAGGTGAAACCCCAGCGGCCGCCGGCGTCGAGCTCGCCGGCGACGTCGTGGGCAAAGGAGACGGCGTTGCCGGTGTCGCGCTCCTTCCAGGTGTTCAGGCCAAAAGCGAAGCCGTCCCAGCCAGCCGGGGCCCAGTCGTCGACGTCGCCAACAGCGCTGACCTGCACGGCCGCGCCCTTCATGGGACCGCCGCTGTACCACGACGCCCGCGCTTCGCCGCGGACGGTGTCGCCACGGCTGACATGACGGGTGGCGATGTCGAGACCAGCGCGGAAGCGCGGAGTGCGGTACACCGCGACCCGCAGCGACGTCGACACGTCGAAGGCGCCAACCTGGGCCCGGACGGTGTACTCGCCATAGGGACCCGCGGCCGGCAACGGCACGTCGAAATGGAAGGTGCCCAGCTTGGTCAGCGCTGCCTTCGCCATATGGACGCTGTCGCCCAGCGGCCCGATCACGGCTACATCGACCTCGTCGGCCAGCGCGCGATCGAGGACCTTGGGCAGGACGAGGCCGTCCTTGCGGACTCCGCGCAGAACACCGGCGATGTGGGCGGTCTCGCCAACCTTGTAGACGCCCTTGTCGGCGTACAGCAGGCCCCGCTCGCTGGCGTTGTTTGCCGGCCAGTCTTCGCTACCGATCGCCTGCTGGGCGTAGCTCCACTCGAGGGGCAGGACCGCCGTGTCGGCGCCCAACGAGACGACGATGATTGCCTGCTCGCCTTTGGGGCCGCGCAGATCCCGCGGGATCCGAGCGAGGCCGGCCGCGTCGGTACGTCCGCGCCACAGCGAACCGACGCCAGCGGCCTGGGCCTCGACATCGGCGTCGGCAACGGGCGCGCCGCTGGCGTACGAGGTGACCAGCACCAGGCCGTCGGTGCGCGATGTGCGCGCGTGGATGTCGAGGTCGGTGACCTGGATGAAGCGCTCGCGGCGGACAAGGTGGCCCTTCGAGTCGACGATCTGTGGGCTGGCGACGTCGACCAGCAGCAAAGCTGGCTCGCGGGCGGCGCCGATGAGCGCGCCGAGGTCAAAGGACAGCTTCTCCTCGCGATCGGGCATCCGGGTGCCGTGCATGCGGGACTCAAGCTCGAAGCTCTGGGCGTTGCGCGTCGCGACGGGCAGCCGTGGTCGGCCGAGGATCGCGGCGATCTCCTCGCGCTTGACCCGGTGAACGCGCCCCGTGACCTCGCTGAGGTTGCGTACGGCGAGCCGCAGCTCCGGCCGCCCCTCGCCCAGCTCCAGGACCGAGCCCTCGGTGGCGATGGCGAGATGCGAGCTGCGCGGCCCTGTGGTGAAGACGAAATCCAATGGTGCGGCCAAGCGCTGACCGAAGCGGTCCTTCAACCCGGCGTCGACGTGGACCGCGTAGCGAGTCCGTGGCTGCAGATCGCCGCCGAGTGAGCAGCGATGCGACCAGCACGAGACCTCGAAGTGAGGGATCGGCGGCGCGACCTGAATCAGTGCGGCGATCGCGTCGTCGGTGATGCGCGGCAGCGGCGTCGTGCACTCGAAGACCGCTGGCAGCCACCGCTCGGGATCGACCTCTTTGTTGCCCACCTTGGCAGCGCAGCTGAATGGTCCGTGGGTCTGCCAGCCGAGGCGGATCTCCGCGGCGGCACCGTCTGGCCCCTCGTGGCTGCGCAGGCCCTCATCGATGATCACCTCCACCGCAGCGGGCTCGGGCACCGGGCTCGCGAAGCGGACCAGCGCCAGGCGCCCGGAGAGGCGCGCGGCGGCTTTGGCGATCGCGGCCTTGCCGTCGAGCTGCAGGCGCGAGGCGATCTCCGGGCGGCCCAGAGCGCGGATCAGCGCGGCGCCGACGGGGACCTCGACCTGGTAGCCCGGCAACTGCAGCGGCACGCGAACGGCCTTGGCGGACGGTGTGTCCGGGCGCCGGCTCGGTGGACGCTTCGTGCTTGGGTCGGCCGCCAGGGTGCTGCCGCGCACCGACAGACGGGTGAGCAGGTCAACAGAGTCGACCGGCTGGCTGAACTCCATCAGCAGCGGCTGGTCCCCTTGGGCGTCTTGATCCTCGTTCGCTGGCCAGCTGTTCAGCAGCGCGATCGTCCGGGTGTGAAAGGCGCTGTGCCAGGGTTCCGCGAGTCCGCGACCAGCCAGGCTCTGCGCCGTGGTCTCGACCGAAATCTGCCAAGTGGTCGAGCCCGGCAGCGACGCACGCGGCTCGAAACCAAGGGTGCGGCTGTCCAGCCACCGCCAACGCACGGCCAATGGCGGGTCGAAGCGAACGAAGTCGATGGGCGCGTCGTCATCGAGCGCCGACAGCGCCACCATCGGCTCGCTGAATCCGATCGCGCCGATCAGCTCGCCGTCGACCTGACCGCGCGGCAGGACAAAGGTCACCGTCAGCTTGTCCGACTCGCCGCCACGGCCACGCAACGTGCTGCCGACCGCGGTGACGGGATCGGGCGGCAGAACGTGGTCCGGCGACTCGAGCTGACCGGCGGGTACCGCCGGTGCGCCCGCTGCTGCCGACGCAGCGGCGGCGCCGTCCGCGGCAGCCTCGCCGGTCGAGGACGACCGGCCACAGCCGCCAAAGGCAAGGACGCCGACGGCCGCGACGAGGGCGACCACCGTCACGGCGACGGCGCGCACCGCGGCGGCGGCGGACGCCTTGCGAGCCGCAGCAGGAAAGGCGGCACTCGGAGCGAGACGGGGGCCACAGAAGGGCAAAGGCATGGACGTTCCTCTCGGCAGTGCGAACTGAGCCGCGACGGTCGCTTCAGACAACCCGTGACGAGCGCTTCGAACGACCCGTGACGGGCGCTTCAGGCAACCCGTGACGGGCGCTTCAGGCGACCCGCGACGGTCGCTTCAGACAACAACGACGCGCGCATGGGACGAGCCATGCTGAACGTGGCGGACGACGGCGTCGACCTCCGAACCAAACAACGCGCGGGACAAGAAATGCCGGTTCGCGCGCGTGAGGTAGACGGCCGCGAAAGGCTCGCGATCGAGCAACTGGCTGGCAGCCTCGACATAGGGCGCAGAGGTCTCGCGAACCTCGAGATCGACGTGGAGGTCCGTGGCGAGGCGTTGCGCTTGCTGGATTCGGTCCGCGGCCAGGCGATCGCGACCGTCGTGCAGGGCGCGCAGCAGGTCGTCGTGGGGCTCGCTGCCGAGCCAGTCCTGCTGCATCGCGGGCGTGAGCGTTTCGTCGAGGCGGCGATTCTCCAGCC
>CALGHC010000207.1 GCA_937915965.1 uncultured Myxococcales bacterium | reverse complement strand
CGCCGCTGCCGCCGAGCGCCCTGCCGAAGGCATCGACCCCGACGGCACGCCCTTCGTGGTCCTGCGCGCCGAGACCCGCGAAGACGTCGAGTTGTTGACCACCCGCGTTCGTCGCACCGGCCGCATCTTCATGCGCCGCGACCAGGGCATGCCCTACGGCACCGCGGTGCGCGTCATCCTCGTTCACCCCGACTCCGACAGCGAGCTGGTGGCCCATGCCAAGGTGGCGCGCACGGTACCCGCTGGCGAAGGCCGCCGCCCGGGCATCCACCTGCAGTTCGAGCCGCTCGCCGAGGACGAGGAGACGCGCCTGAGCCGCTTCGGTCGTGGCAGTCGGCTCAAGAGTGGCGGCTACGAGCCGGTCGACGCGACCCAGGTGGCCGAACTCGACGCCCGCAGCCAGAACCTGCCCGAAAGCGCCGAAGAGCGCGCCGAGCTCGGCTGGTCCCTGCTGACCGAGATCGAGGACCCGGCGCGTGCTGCTGACGTCTTCCTTGAGGCCCTCGCTGTCGATCCCCACTGCGCCGCTGCCCACTGTGGCTTGAGTGTCGCATATGCCCTGCGCGGCGAGGTCGCCCGGGCCTACGCTTTTGCGCGCGCCTGGCACGAGATCGAGCGTTCAGGTCGGGATCAGGCCGAGGCCGCAGCGGCCGTGGCGCCGCCTCCCTAGTCGGCGAGCCGCGGCCCGCCCTTTGCGGTCCGTTTGGTCCTCGACCGCCAGCCCCGCGTCTTCAGGTCCGCCGCACGCGTTTCGCCGGCGGTCTGCCGTGCGCGTCTCACCGGGCTGGTCAATGCGCGCCCAGCCAGTCGCGCGCAGCCGAGGCCGACACCACCAGCGGCACCCGCAGCGAGGCAGCACCCTCCATCTCGGTCAGAACCAGCGCCCGCAGGCCCTCGACGTCGGCCTCAGCTACCTCGAAGACCAGCTCGTCATGCACCTGCAGGATCATCCGCGCCGCCAGCTCGCTGTCGCGTAGCCGGTCGCGAATGCGCGCCATCGCCACCTTGATGATGTCGGCGGAGCCGCCCTGAACCGGCGTGTTGACGGCGATCCGCTCGGCAGCGGCGCGGGCCATGTGGCTGGACGCGTTGAGGTCGGGGACGCGGCGGATGCGACCCATCAGCGTGCGGACGACTCCCTCTTTGCGGCCGTCGGCCAGGGTCTGCTCCTTCCACGCTTCGATGGCCGGGTACCGGGCGAAGTACCGATCGATCAGCGCTTGGGCTTCTTTGTGGGTCATGCCCTGCTCGCGGCCAAGGCGGTGGGCGCTCATACCGTAGAGGATGCCGAAGTTGACGGTCTTGGCGACTCCGCGCTGGTCGCGGCTGACGTCCGCCTCGTCGACGTTGAAGAGCAAGGCGGCGGTGCGCGCGTGGATGTCGGCGCGATCGACGAACGCCTGGACCATCTGGGCGTCGCCGCAGAGGTGGGCGAGGACGCGCAGATCGATCTGGCTGTAGTCGGCCGCCAGCAGCAGGTGCCCCGGGGCGGCGACAAAGGCCTCGCGGATTCGCCTGCCGTCGTCGCTTCGCACGGGGATGTTCTGCAGGTTCGGATCGCTCGAGGACAGCCGCCCGGTCGCCGTGCCGGTCTGATGGAAGGTGCCGTGGATGCGCCCTGTGACCGGGTGGATCAGGGTCGGCAGCACGTCGGTGTAGGTCGACTTGAGCTTGGTCACGCTGCGCCAGTCGAGGACCAGCTGCGGCAGCTCGTGCTCGGTCGCGAGGTCTTCGAGAACCGAGCTGTCGGTGGAGCGGCCTGTCTTCGTGCGTTTCTTTGAGGCCAGACCGAGCCGATCAAAGAGCACCTCGCCCAGCTGTTTGGGCGAACCGACGGCGAACTCGGTCCCGGCGACCTCGTGGCAGCGGGCTTCGAGGAGCCCGGCGCGCTCGCCGAGGTCGGCCGACAGCCTGCCGAGCAGCTCCGCGTCGACTCGCACCCCGGCCAGCTCCATCTCGGCGAGGGCCGCGACCAGGGGCAGCTCGAGGTCCCGCAGCAAGCCGGCGAGGCCCTGTGCTTCGAGCTCGGCCTCGAGGCGCGCGCAGAGCACCCAGGCGACCTGGGCGTCCTCGCAGGCGTAGTCGCGCGCTGCCAGCAACGGCACGTCGCTGAAGTTGGCGTCATCGCCCAGGTCGGCTGTGACCTCGCTGAAGTGGATGTTGCGGTGACCAAGCCACCTCTCGGCCAGCGCGTCGAGGCCGTGGCTGCGCGCGCCCGGGTCGAGCAGCCAGCTCGCCAACATCGGGTCGAAGTCCAACCCCTGGACGTCGACGCCGGCCTGATGGAGGATCTGCAGATCGAACTTCGCGTTCTGCGCCGCCTTGGGTCGGGTCGGGTCCTCAAGTACGTCGCGCAGCACCGCGATCACCTCGGCTTTCGCGAGCTGTTGCGCCGCCCCCTCGCCGCGGTGGCCGACGGGCACGTACCAGGCGCGTGCCTCGTCGACGGCGAAGCTCAGGCCGACCAGCTCGGCCGAGATCGTGTCGAGGCCGGTGGTCTCGGTATCGAACGCGATTCGTTTGGCCCGTCGCAGCGCCGTGCGCAGGGCCGCGAGTCCGAGCGCGTCGGTGACGATCATGTAGCCGTCACGGCTCAGGTTGGAGCGTGGCGCCTCCTTCTCGACGGCCTTGCTGTACTCGTTGTGCCAGGTGCGGAACTCCAGCCGACCGAAGAGCTCGCCGAGGATCGCCGGGTCGGGTTCTGCGACAGCCAACTCTTCGATCTCAAAACGCACTGGCACGTCGCGGCGGACGGTGGCGAGGGTCTGGCTCATCCGCGCATCGCCCTCGTGGGCGATGAGCATCTCGCGGCGCTTGCCCTTGATGGTGCGCGTGTCGGTCGCGATGCTGGCATAGACCCCGTCGAGGCTGCCGTGGGCGCACAGCAGAGCGGCCGCGGTCTTCGCGCCGATGCCCGGCACGCCTGGGATGTTGTCGACGCTGTCGCCCATCAACGCCAGCAGGTCGACGATCTGATCGGGTCCGACCCCCATCTTGGTGCGCACTTCGTCGGGCCCAAAGCGCACGCCTTTCATCGTGTCGAGCAGCGTACAGCCCGGCCCGACGAGCTGGTAGAGATCCTTGTCGGAGCTCACCAGGGTGGTCTCCATGCCCGCCGCCCTCGCTCGGGTCGTCAGAGAGGCGATCAGGTCGTCCGCCTCCCAGCCGATCTGCTCGACGACCGGGATCTGGAACGCCCGCACGACCTCGCGCACGATCGGCAGCTGCGGCACCAGATCTTCGGGCATGGGCGGTCGCTGCGCCTTGTACGCGGGGTAGAGATCGTTGCGGAAGGTGTGCGAGGAGGCGTCGAAGGTCACCGCGAGGTAGTCGGGCTTCTCGTCGCGCAACAGCTTGATCAGCATCGCGGTGAAGCCATAGACCGCGTTGGTCGGCAGGCCATCGCTCCGGCTCAGCCCGCGGATCGCGAAGAACGCGCGGAAGAGGTAGTTGTTGCCGTCGATGAGGTAGAGGCGCTTGGACATCGGGGCTCCATGGGGCAGGCCGCTGGGCACGTACGCGCAGCGGCCGGCTCATCGTCGCCGAGCGGACCGGCGGTGTCGACCTCCCGGCGGCGTTCGCCTGCGGACGAGGCGCAGCCAGATCGCTCGAAACTGGCATGCGCCGCGGTGGCGAATACACTGTTCGGTGGCATGAGCCTCCCGCATCCCAGTTCCGCTTGTCTCCAGCCCTCCAGCGGCACCGCTCGGCGCGCCTCGGTGCGTCGGCTTGTCGCAGCTCTGACGGCCATCGCCTCGTTGCTGGCGTCCGGCCCACTGTGGGCCGGTGCGCCGACCCCGGTCGGCGGTTGTCCGCCGCCGACGTGGACGTTGGTCGTGACCGAGCTGAAGGTCGGCGTCGCCAACGAGAGCCGCTGGGTCGAGATCCTCAACCCCAGCGCCGTGGCGCTCAGCCTCGCCGGCGTCTACCTGTCGGTGGGTCTACCCGGCGACGACAAGGTGCCGCTCGTCGGCTTCGAGCTCGGCAAGAAGGTGCCGAACCTGCCGGCGGGAGAGGTGCTGCTGGTCGGTCACCTGCCGCCCGGCCAGGGCAAGCCGGGCGATCCCTATCTCGCCTCGAAGATGATCGACCTGGGGCCCACCTTCGTCCTGCCCTGCGCCGGCACGCTTCATATCCAGGGACCCGGTGGCACGGTCGACACCGCCGAGTACGATCTGTGCAAGATCATCCCGGGGTTGCCCGTCGACGCCCCGTGGCCGACGACGGCCCTGGACCCGGCCCACACCACCGCGTGCGCCAACGACGACAGCGCGCTGTGGTGCGTCGCCGGCGACGGCGTCAGCGCGCCTGGACCGAGTCCCGGCAAGGCCAACTTCTGGTGCGATCTCGACAAGGACGGCTACGGCCCGGACGAAGGCGACTGCAACGACAGCGCCGCCAGCGTCCACCCCGGCGCTGTCGAGCAGTGCAACGGCGTTGACGAGGACTGCGACGGCGAGACCGACGAAGACATCGTCGCGCCGGTGGGGACCTGCCAGAGCGATGGAATCTGCCAGGGGCCGCTTCCCGATGGCTCACCAGTCGCCCAATGCGACAGCAAGGATGGCTTCGTGTGCAGCTATCCCTTCGGCTACGAGAGCGTCAACGAGACCCTCTGCGACGGCTTCGACAACGACTGCGACGGTCAGACCGACGAGGGTCTGCTCAACGCGTGCGGCAAGTGCGGCGCTGAACCTGCCGAGATCTGCAACGGCGCGGACGACGACTGCGATGGCGAGACCGACGAAGCCATTGGCCTGCTCGACATCGACTGCGGCAAGGCGGGTGTGTGCACCGAGGCGGTCGCCGTCTGCCATGGCGTCGATGGCCCCTGGTGTCAGCTGCCGTTGGCATGGCAGGCAACCGAGACCCTCTGCGATGGCCTCGACAACGACTGCGACGGAAAGACGGACGAGGACCTGGGACTGCAGACCGCGTGCACGACCGGCACCGGCGCCTGTTCGGGGCAAGGCGTCCTGTTCTGCGGCAGCGCCGGTGCCGTCGTCTGCAGCGGTGTCGCCGGCGAACCGAGCGACGAGCTCTGCGGCGACGCGATCGACAACGACTGTGATGGCGAGACCGACGACGGCTTTGGCATTGGAGAGCAGTGCGCCGTTGGTGTCGGCGTCTGTCAGGTCACCGGCAAAAGGGTCTGCAGCGTGGATCGACGCAACTCGGCGTGCAACGTCGTGCCGGCCACGCCCGCCTCCGGAGAGACCTGCGGCAACGGCCTCGATGACGACTGCGATGGGGTCACCGACGAGGCTGGATGCACCACAATGGGCGCCGATCCCGGCTGCAGCGCGCAGTCCAGCGGCGGTGGCGGTAGCTCCACCACCCGCATGTTCTGGTTGATCGCGCTTGCGGGGCTCGCCTTGGTGGTGGCGCGGCGCCGCGCTCGGTCGTA
Organism: uncultured Myxococcales bacterium; assembly: GCA_937915965.1. Taxonomy (GTDB): domain Bacteria; phylum Myxococcota_A; class UBA9042; order UBA9042; family UBA9042; genus CALGHC01. Next base: position 1,436 of record CALGHC010000207.1, on the reverse strand, counting down.
GCCGCCGGCAAGCACTGCAGGTCTGTCTGCGTCTCGCTGTCGCCCCTAGCTGCGGCTACCGCCTGTGTCGGCGTAGGCGCGTAGCTCGTCGAGGCGGTCGGCGACGCGTCGCATCAGTGACCCCTCGGGGAAGGTGCCATCGGGCTGGAGCGCCCCAGCGACCACGCCCGTGAGGATGGCGATCCCATCCGCGATCGAACCGACCGGCCACACGTGGAACTGGTCGGCCTCGATCGCCTCGCGAACCTCGGCGGACAACATCAGATTCGCGATGTTGCGGTCGGGAATCAGCACCCCTTGGCTACCGTCGAGTCCCTTGGCCTGGCAGAAGCGGAAGAAGCCCTCGATCTTCTCGTTGAGCCCGCCGACCGGCTGGATCTCGCCGATCTGATTGACGCTGCCGGTGACGCCGATTCCCTGGCTGATCGGCACGTCGGCGAGGTGCGACAGGATCGCGTAGAGCCAGGTGCTTGAGGCGCTGTCGCCATCGATCAGGCCGTAGCTCTGCTCGAACGTGACGGTCGCGGTCAACGCCAGCGGCCGGCGCGAGGCGAAGTTCTCGCCGAGGAAGCCGGCGGTGATCTGCACACCCTTGTCGTGGATCTCGCCGGAGAGCTGGGCCTCGTGTTCGATGTTGACGATGCCCGCCTGGCCCGCGAAGCAGCGCGCGGTGATCCGGAATGGTCGACCGAACTCGTGATCGGCGGACTGCAGCACCGCCATGCCATTGATGACGCCGACCCGCGACCCGCTCGCTTCGAGCAGGACCATGCCGTCGAGCATGTCCTGGTGCATCTTGTCCGCGAGCAGGCCCGAGCGCACGTTGCGGTCCGCCAGCGCGCGCGCGACGTGGGCGGCGCCGATCAACTCGTCGCCATCGCGCTCGGCGTGGAAGTTGGCCTCGACCAGCACCGACGAGATCTCGTTGAAGCGCAGGGTGAGCTTGCGCTGCGAGCCGACCAGGCGCGACCCCTCCTCGATCACCGCTGACACACCGCCACGGTCGATCGGCCGGCAGCCGTTGTTGCGTGCGGCGGTCGCGATGAAGCGTACGTAGCTGTGAACTGACTCGCTGGTGCGGCGGATCTCCTGGTCGAAGTCTGCGCGAATGTGGAACATCTTGCGGAAATCTTCGTCCGCCTCGTAGAGCATGTGGAAGAGGCCGTGGGTGCCGATGAGGACCAGCTTGACGTCGAGCGGGATCGGCTCGGGCTTCAGGCCGCTGGTCGGCAGCAGGCCGGCCGTCTCACCCAGATCGACGATCGGTACCTCGCCGTTTCGAATCGACGATTTCAACGCATCCCACACGCCCGGCGCCGTCAGCAGGTCCGCTGCGTGGACGACGAGGAAGCCCCCGTTGGCCTGCTGCATCGAGCCGCCACGGATCATGGTGTGGTCGGTGAAGTAGATGCCTTGCTCGACCCGGCGCTCGATCT
>CALGHC010000206.1 GCA_937915965.1 uncultured Myxococcales bacterium | reverse complement strand
TGGTGCCTGCGGCGACCTCGACCGAAGCGGGTTCAATCGCCAGGGCCTGCAGCTCGGTCTCGACCACCGACACGACGACGCTGGCGCTGAGGTCGGCGAAGCCAAAGCCGATCACCGCCGTGCCGCTGGCGAGGCCAACGAGGGTCCCGTCCGCGGAGACCTGGGCGACGTCTGGGGCGCTGCTCGACCACACGCCGGCGGTGGTGACGGTGGCGACCGTGTCGTCGTCGTAGGTCGCCTCGGCGCTCAGCCCCAGGGTCTCGCCAACGGCCAACTGTGGTACCGCGGGCGAAATGGCCAGCGCGGTCGGCTTGGCCGTCTTGACGGTGACCATCGCCACCGCCTGAAGGACGCCCAACCGGGCCCGCACCCCGACCACGCCAGCGGTGATGGCCGTGACGAAGCCAGAGGTGCCGACGGTGGCGATGGCCTCGGCTTCGCTGTCCCAGATCACGGCGTCGGTGACGTTCTCGACCAGACCACCTTCCAGGGTCGCGATGGCTGAGACCTGCATGCCCTCGCCGACCCCCAAGGTCGCCGCCGCTGGTGTCACAGCGAGCGAGACCACCGCGAGCGGCAAGACGCTGACCTGAGCGGTCGCCTCGAAGGTGCCGACCTTGGCGACCACGGCGACGCCGCCGGGCGTGAGGCCGAGGACAAGACCAGCCGGCGACACGTCTGCGACTGTCGGCGCGCTCGACGACCAGACGGCGACCGCCGTGAGGTCGACGGACGCGCCATCGTCGAGCTTGCCGGTGAGCTGTAGCTGGACCGACGCGCCAACCGGTAGCTTGGTGGTCGCAGGCGAGAGGGTGAGGGCGACCAGGCCGTCGGGGGGCGCAATGGCTGTGTCGGTCGAGACGTCCGCGGCGACGTCAGCGCTGGCGTCGACGCCCGGCACGCTGTCGGCGGCGCCGTCGACTGCGACGCTCGAGTCGGCTGTGCCGCCGTCGACGATGGCGCCATCGGCGCCGCCATCGGCCGTGTTGCCCGTGACGACCGCCGGGCCGGGCGCCGCGTCGTCATCGCTGCAGCCGACGGCGCCGAGCCCGAGCACAAGAGCAGACAAGACGGTGACCCACGCCGTGGTTTCGCTGCGCTGGCGTCGCGTAGGCGCGCTGTGCTGCGAACAGAGCGGACGCGGTGAACACGGCGAACGCGGTGAACGCGGCGAACGCGGCGAACGCGGCGAACGCGGCGAACGCGGCGAACGCGGCGTGTCGGTGTGCGGGTTCATGCAGACTCCAATCACGTGGCCTGGGCCCCCGGCGGGAAGCGAGCGGCGAGGCGATGACAGAAGGTTACATGCCGCGAAGGGCCGCGTCGTGAACGGGTGTAAAGATCGTTGGGCGAAGCGCGCTCATGCGGACGTCGTCGCCGGAGCCGAAGCCGAAGCCGAAGCCGTGGGCATATCGATCAGGCTGTTCTCGACGATCTCGCGGTGATAGAGGCTGCCGCGAAAGCCGACCACCTTGTCGACCATGCCGCCCTTCTTGAAATAGAGCACCGTCGGTGTCGCCATGACGCCATAGCGGCGGGCGATCTTCTGGGCGTCGACGACGTTGACCTCGACGACCTTCAGGCGCCCTTCAAACTCGGTGGCGAGGTCGACGACGATTGGCGCGAGCTGGCCGCAGGGGCCGCAGCCCGGGCTCCAGAAGTCGACCAGGACCGGCAGCTCGCTCTGCAAGACCTCGGCGTGGAAGTTTGCGTCCGTCACCGAGACAGGCTGAACCTTGTCGGCGACGTGGAAGAGTCTGGTCAGCCAGTTCATCGTTTCCTCCCAATGCGCGCCGCCCTCGACAGCCGCTGCGTGCGGTGTCGTTTCAGCGGGCCCACTGCGAAGACGCGTCACGCGCCCCGGGTGTTACGAGGCAACTCAAAGCGCAAGGAGGCGAGCCGACTCAACAACGCAGAGTTGCGCCGGAAGCGGCGGGTCGGGGAGAACTGACCGGGTCTTCCCCGGCCGGTTGACGCGCCCCCGCCCCGGCTCTAGCCTGCCGATCGTCTTGGCCCTTTCCATGCCCGGAGTGATCGCCATGCGCCTGTTGCCGCTCGTCACCGCCACCTGTCTGCTCGTCGCGAGCCTGCCAGCGCACGCGGAGCTCAACGGTGCCGGCTTCACGCTGCTGCCTTCGAAGCTGCCGATGGACCGCGTTCCCGACCAGGAGCCCGATCACGCCTTCGCTGTGCTCACCCTCGGGTTGGACTTCGACGTCCAAAATACCCTGACTGGTTCGTGGTCGTTGCCGGCTGCCGACGGCACCTGGATCAGCCCCGATGGCCCACCACTGAGCGCGCTGTCGCTGCACATCGGTGCCCTGCACTTCGACGACCGCGCCGACCTCTTCGTACGGATCCCGCTCTACGCGCTCGAGGCCGTCCTCGGTGTCGAAGGGGGCGACCGGACCGCCACGGCCAGCTGGTCGGTGAGCACGGGGGTCAAGTACTACCACTGGCCCCTGCACGAGGGCCTGGTCCGACCTTTTGTCGTGACTGGATTTGGTTGGCGCACCCTCGATCTGAGCGCCAGCGCCGACTCTGCCTCCGATCTGCGCCGCGCCCGCCAGCTGGTCATCCCGGTCGGCTTGGGCCTGGGTTGGCGGGCGCCATTTGGCTTGCTCATCGACGCCGAGGTGGCCTGGAATCTCGGCGACAGCACCACCGTCTACACCGATGTGCAGCCGCAGAGCCTGCACGACGACAGCCCCGCCTTCGCCCATCGCGACCTCTCGCTCAACGGCCTGCGATTCTCGTTGGGCCTCAAGTGGCACTTTGACCTCAACGCCGAGACAACCACCCAAGGCTGGGAGGTCGAAGAAGCCGAACGCGTCTTGAAGATGATCGCACGCCGCCGGGCGACCACGCTCACCCTCGGCATGGGCGCGTCGATGCGGGTGATGGCCAACGCGTCGCCCTACTTCGACACCCACCGTCCCTACCTCGCGGACGCCTGGCAGGAGGGCCTGATCCCCGACGGATCGGTCGGCTGGTATTTCTTCGACGCCGACATCGAGGCGCGGATCGCCTTGCGCGGCTGGCAGGGCAACGCCGTCGGCTATGGCGTCGACCTGTCGATCTTTCGCTTCGGCGGGTTCATCGAGGGCATCAAGTTCTTCGACATCAACTTCCACGGCCTGGTCCCCTGGATCGGCCTGGGCCTGGGCATCGAGCACGTCGGCTTCACCGAGAGCCGCGGCATCGACGAGCGGGTCAAGGAAGACCAGCTGCTGGTCCTGAGCGTGCCCTTCGGCTTCGACATTCGGCCCGCGCCGTCGTCGTGGTGGCTGCTGCGCACGTCGCTGCGGTGGGTGCCGGTGGCCAAGCTGG
>CALGHC010000205.1 GCA_937915965.1 uncultured Myxococcales bacterium | reverse complement strand
AAGCCGTGCTCGGGCCCGGCATGACCGAGGTGCGTCTCGTCTGCGTCTTTGGGGGCGCCAGGATCGTCGTGCCCGCCGGCATGTACGTCGAGGCGACCGGCATGGGGATCTTTGGCGGCTGGGACAGCAAGGTCCACAATACCCCGCCGACGGATCCGGCGACGCCTTGGATCCGGCTGAGCGGCGTCGCTGTCTTTGGTGGCGTTGAGGTCCGCGAGAAGCCGCCGCGTGGCCGCGGCAACCTGCTTGAGCGCCTCTTTGGCTAGCGACGGTTGGCGTCTCTTTGTCGGCAGCGATGCTGATCTGCGGCATCTGCCTGGATACTATCGAGACGTCTAGTTATAGATATTTATCTACATCATGAATGGCTCGCGGCAGCTGGCCCGAGCTAGCCGGAGCTAGCCGGAGCTAGCGCAGCGTGTGAACGCCCGTTAAATCACGAGTGATATTCTTCTGATGCGCCTCAAGCGTGCCGCCGCCGATCTCCAAAAGCTTCGCGTCCCGCCACAGCCGCTCGACCGTGTACTCGCCGACGTAGCCAAAGCCGCCAAGGACCTGAATCGCCCGGTCCGCCACGTTCTTGGCCATCGTGGCGCAGTACAACTTGACGCCGTCGGAGTCGACCCGGTTGCCGCTTGACCCCAGGTCGAGCGCCCCGGCGACCTGGTAGACGTAGCTGCGCCCCGCCATCCACTCTGCGTAGGACTCGGCGATGTGGCGCTGGATCTGGCCGAAGGCGCGCAGCGGCTTGCCAAAGCTCTGTCGCTCGTCTGCGTAGCGGTTCATCACCTCGATTGAACGCCGGGCGATGCCCAGGCTCATCGCCGCGAGGGTCAAGCGCTCGAGCTCCAGGTTGCGCATCATGTGGCCCATGGCGTCGCCGCCGTGGCCGACTACGTTGCGCGATGGCACCCGACAGTCGTCGAAGACCAGCTCGGCGGTGGACGAGGCGCGGGTGCCGAGCTTGTCCTTGAGCTTCTGACCCAGGCGAAAACCGGGCATGCCCTTCTCGACGACGAACATCGAGATGGTGCCGCGGTCGCCCCCTTCCGGGCGGGCGTAGACCAGGAAGATGTCACCGAGCTCGTCGTCGGAGATTGCGCCGTTGGTGATCCACATCTTCTGACCGGTCAGCAGCCAGTCGTCGCCGTCGCGCCGTGCGCTGGTCCGCATGCCCAGGACGTCGGTGCCGGCGCCGGGCTCGCTCATGCACATGCCGCCGACCTTGGCGCCGCTGCACGCTCCGGGTAGAAAGCGCGCGCGCTGATCGGCGCTGCCGTTGCGGTCGAGGTTGTTGACGAAGAGGATGGCGTGGGCGAGGTAAGCCAGCGCGAAGCCAGGGTCCACCGCCGACAGCTCCTCGTGGGCGATGACCGCAGCTACCGCGTCGAGGCCCGAGCCGCCGACGTCCTCGCCACAGGTGATGCCGAGGAGGCCGAGGTCGCCAAGCTTGCGGAACAGCGGCAGGTTGAAGCGCTCGTCTCGGTCGCTCGCCGCGGCCTGCGGTTCCACCTCGCGCTCAGCAAACTCACGCACCATCTGACGCAGCGCGAGATGCTCCTCGCTCGGGTTGAACAGGTCGGCGCGAAACGACATGGCTGGCCTCCGGGGCGTCGATAGGGCGGTCGCAACGGCCGCTCAACTGCGGCTCGTCCCTACCACACTTGCGTGTCCCTCGGAAACTCAGTGGCGCCGCAGTTTGCGACCGAGACGCGCGGCGATGTCCTCGTCAGTGACCGCGTCGAGGTGCTCGTAGCAGCCCGCCACTGCCTCAGCCGTGCCGCTCTGGACCAAGACCACAAGGCTGTCGACCCGCGGAGCGAGGCGGGCGACCGACTCGCGGACACCGCATGGCGCGGCGAGCACGAGGCGAGCCGCACCCAAGCGCGCTGCATAGTCGATCGCGGCGTCGAGGGTCCGGCCGGTGAGGATGCCGTCGTCTACGATCAGGACGACTCGGTCCGCGACCAGGTCGCGGGCGGCCGGGGCGTGAAAGCTGGCCTGCCAGATCGCCAACTCGGCGCCGGCTTGCTGGACCGCCTTGTCGACAGCAGAGGTCTCAAGGCCGTTGACGGCGTGTGTGTCGAGGCGGACGTGGCCGTCGAGGGTGACAGCGCCGATCACCGTGCGACTCGAACCCGGCGCGACGACCTTGCGGGCCATCAAGCAGCCAAACGGTAGGCCAAGCTCGCGGGCGACCACGTCGGCGATCACGACACCACCGCGGGGCACACCCATGACGACGGCGTTCTCGCCGCGCCACGCGTGCAGGACCGCGGCAAGCCGCTTTGCAGCGTCGATTCGGTCACGAAAGAGCATCGATGACTCCCCCGGGTGCGGCGGCTCGGCGAAGACGGCGGTCATGCGCGCCGTCTTTGCCGATCCCCAGGCAACACGGCCCTATCTGCCATTTTGTGACGGCCCCGTCGACCCATCGCCGTCTTTGACGAGCCGCGATAGCGTCCAGACTGGTCCGTAGCGCACCGTTGCGTCTGGTCCGAACCGCACCGCCGCGGAGCTGCGGAACGGTCGGGCGCGACATCGTCTGTGCTTCGAAACGTCGCGGCGCGCAGGCTTCCCCGGACGGGCTGGCGCGGCGCGCAAGGGTCTCCTACTCTGGTCGTCCATGACGCCTCCCGGCCGCCGCCCCGCCCTCCGCCGCCCTGTCCTGAGCCGCCCGGCGCTGCGCGGTGCTCGTCGCCGTCTGCTGATCGGTGGCGACCGTGCGCTGCGTGGTTTCGTCAACGCGCTGCAGTGGTGGGGCCGCGATGGCGCGTCGGTGGTCGATCAGGCGCCCTACGACGTCGTGCATCGGGATGGAAAGCTGCAGGTACGGCGCTATGTCTCGCTCGATGGCGAGGAAGACTGGCCTATGGGGCGCTCGACGATCCCCTATCGACCGCCTCGTCAATCGGTGCCTGTGCTGCTGGTGCCGCCGTTGATGGTCCGTCCGTTCATCTACGACCTCTCGCCCGACCGTTCGTATGTGCGCACCCTGCTGGCCGCTGGCTTCGACGTCTTCGTCGTCGACTTCGGCGAGCCAGACCACAGCGATAGGCACCTAACCCTCGATCACTACGTCACTTCCTGGATGCCGCAGGCGATTGAGGCGGCGTGCAACAGCTCCGGTTCAGACGGCGTCGCCGTGGTCGGCTACTGCATGGGCGGGCTGTTTGCCCTGATGTGCGCCGCCACCCGCGAGACCGAGCGCGTTCGCGCCATCGTGACCATCGGCGCGCCGATCGACAGCCACAAGATGGCGCTCGTGTCGTTCTTCGTGCGACGCACCCACGACCAGATCGACATCGTCTCGCGCCACATCGGCAACGTGCCCGGCGCCCTCTCGTCGCGTTTCTTCCGTCTCGTCAGCCCGATGAAGCGCTTCACCCGCTACGGAGACCTCTTTCTCAATCTGTGGAACGACGAGTACGTCGACGGCTTCGACGCGCTCACCCAGTGGACCGAGAACTTCGTCGATTTTCCGCGCGACGCCTTTCGCCAGCTGATGCGCGACTTCATGCACGGCAATCAGCTGCGCGCGGGCACCATGGAGATCGCTGGCGAGGCAGTGGATCTGGGCCGCATCACCTGCCCCGTGCTGGCCTTTGCCGGCCGCGGAGACCAGATCGTCCCACCGTCAGCGGCGCGCGAGCTCCTCGACTTGATTGGAAGCGTCGAGAAGGCCTTTGTCGAAGTGCCCGGTGGTCACATGGGCGTCTTTGCTGGCCGCCACGCCCCCGACATGGTGTGGCAGCGCAGCGCCGTGTGGCTGGCTGCGCAAACAGGCGGTTCCGCCGTTCGCTGAAGCCGTGCGCTTCTCGGTCGCTTCTCGGTCGCTGCTGCGCCAGGCTCGGCCGCCGCCCGGTGGTGGCCGCGACGCGCCAGGAAGAGGCCGCGCCAAACCTCGGCCCAAACTCGGCGCCGTGCTAGAGGGCGCCCGTGCGTTGGCGCAGCTGATCTGCGAGTTCGCGCAGCTCGCGCGCCCGGCCACTGGCGGCGTCGAGGCTGTCGCGCATCATCTCAAAGCCGTCGTCACGGTCGGCCTCGTCGTCGGAACGAATCAGCTTGGCCGCGTCGCCGAGAGTGCGCAGGTCCGGTCGCAACGAGCTGATCGCTCCGTAGAGTTCCGAAACAAGTTCCGCGATATCGACTGAGTCGCCTGGCCCCGCTGCGCTTGCCGCGGCCTTTGCTGCCTCCTTGGCCTCCTTGGCCTCCTTGGCCTCGGCGCGCGCTTGGTTCGCCTCGTTCTTGGCGAGTTCGGCTGCCTCGCGGGCGCCCTCGAGCTTCGTCTGCAGACTCTCGAACTTCGATTGCAGCTTGTTCAGTTCGCTATCGTCCGCGGGCACCGACGCCGCAGCCTCCGCCTCCTCGAGGCGCGCACGCAGCGCTTTGGACTCTGCTTCGGCGGCGTCTGCACGGTCGGCGGCAGCGCTCGCCTGCGTCTCCGCTTTCGCCAGCCCCTTTGCCGCCTTCTCAGCCTCGTCGAGTCGCGCTTGCAGTGCCTCGACTCGGGCTTCGGCGGCGTCGGCACGCTTGGCCGCAGCGCGCGCCTGGGCCTCGGCCTCCGCCGGCACGCTCGCTCCCGCCTCGGCTTCTTTCAGGCTCTTCTGCAGCGCGGCGGCTTTGGCCTCCGCGGCGTCGGCTCTCTCGGCCTCGGCGGTCACCTGTGCCTCGGCCTTCGCCAGCGCTTTCTCATGGGCCTGCGTCTGCTTCTTGGCCTCCTCGAGGGCCGCCTGTCCTCGGTCAAGATCAGCCGTCAGCTTCTCGCGGACCCGCATCCCCGCCTTGGCCAGCTGCCGGGCCTCGTCCTCTTCGGCGGCCATCTCGGCCACGCGCGCTTCGGCTGCCTCGGCTCGTTCGGCCGCTGCCTTGGTGGCAGCGTTGGCTTCCTTCAGCTCCGAGCGCAGGCCGTCGGACTTCGCCTTGATCGCGTCCGCTTCGCCACCAGCTGAAGCTTGCTGGGCCTGTGCCCTGTCGAGCGCGGCTTCCGCCGTGCTGGCGCGCTTGTCGGCGGCCTCGGCCCGGGCCTCGGCTGCGGCGGTCGCCTCGCGCGCCGTTGCCAGAGCTTTGTCCGACTGAGCAAGCGCTTCACTGGCCTTCGCCGCGGTCGCAGCGGCGCCCGCCTGATCATCGCGCAGCGCCTCGGCGGCAGCCTCAGCCTGAGCGAGCTTGTCGGCGTTTTCCGCTGCCGCGGTCTCAGCCTGAGCGAGCTTGTTGGCGATTTCCGCTGCCGCGGCCTCAGCCTGAGCGAGCTTGTTGGCGATTTCCGCTGCCGCGGCCTCAGCCTGAGCGAGCTTGTCGGCGTTCTCCGCCGCCGCGGTCTCAGCCTGAGTGAGCTTGTCGGCGATTTCGCCCGCCGCGGTCTCAGCCTGAGCGAGGCTCTCGTTCGCTTGGGCTGCTGTCGCTTCGGCGTCCTCAAGTCTCCGGGCGAACTCCGCTTCTGCCGAGCCCGCGTCGGCGAGTTTGTCTGCGTTCTCCGCTATTGCCGCTTCTGCCGCCGCGAGCTTGTCGGCGTTCTCCGCCGCCGCGGCCTCGGCTTGAGCAAGCTTGTCTGCGTTCTCCGCTACTGCCGCTTCTGCCGCCGCGAGCTTGTCTGCGTTCTCCGCCGCCGCGGCCTCGGCTTGAGCAAGCTTGTCCGCGTTCTCCGCTGTTGCCGCTTCTGCTGCCGCGAGCCTCTCGGCGTTCTCCGCCGCCGCGGCTTCTGCCGCCGCGAGCTTCTCGGCGCTCTCCGCCGCCGCCGCCTCGGCTTGAGCAAGCTTGTCTGCGTTCTCCGCAACTGTCGCTTCTGCCGCCGCGAGCTTCTCGGCGCTCTCCGCCGCCGCCGCATCTATCGCCGCGAGGGCGCCAGCGTCCTCCGCCGCTGCCGCTTCTGCCGCTGCGAGCTTCTCGGCGCTCTCCGCTGCTGCTGCTTCGGCCGCCGCCGCCCGGGCTTCCGTCTCGGCGAGCGCCGCAGTCGCCTCCGCCAGGGCTGCTTCGTGACGCTCGTGGGCACCGGATGCAGCCTCGGCCCAATCGGCCTCACGGGCCTCAAGCTCCGTCGCTTCCGTCTCAGCCGCCTCGCGCGCCAGCCTGGCTTCCTCAAGGGCCGCGTCGCGTTCGCCGCGAAGCGCTTCAAGCGCTTGGCTTTGGGCCTCGTCGCTGGACTGCGCCGCTTCCCGTTCGGCTTGCGCCTCCGCGAGGTCGCTGGCCAGCGCCTCGGCCTCGGCGCGCATGGATGCGAGCTCGGCACTGATGTCATCGTGTTGCTGGGCCAATTTCTCCCGCGCGGCTTGCGCCTCCGCCAGCTGCTCGGTCATTGCTTCAGTTGAGGCTCGCGCCTCATCGGTCTCCGCCAGAGCGGCCGCCGTCTCTGTGACGGCGGCGTCGCGGGCTTCATTCAGCGCCGCAAGGGCCGCCGCGGCCTCCTCGGCCTCGGCCGCGCCTGCCTCTCTGGCCGCGTTCGTCTCTTCCTGTGCAGCGACCAGGGCCTCGCGAAGCGACGCCAACTCCGCTTCGTCCGCGGCGGGCTGCGCCGATTGGCCCGCGGCCTCCAGCTCAACGACCCGGGCCTCCGCCGCGTCAGCGCGCGCCTCCGCGGCGTCGCTACCACTGCGCAGCAGACCGAGTAGCTCATCGGCGTGTCGTCGGGCGACGCGCGCCTCCTCGAAAGCGCGCTGGCTCTCTAGAAGTTCACGTTCAAGGACTGAGATTCGCTTCAGCAGCGCCTTGTCGGTGTGCGGAGCCTTTGCCCCGTCTTCTGCGCCGAGTTCGGCGTCTTCGCTCCCGTCTGGCGCGGAGTCCGCGGCCGGATCCTCTTCGGTGTCGGCGTTCGGCTCCGCGTCTGCGAGCGGGTCTGGAGCCGCGTCCGGTCCCACGGCGGCGTCGGCGCTTGCGTCTGCGTCGGCGTCTGCGTCTGCGTCGGCGTCCGTGTCAGAATCTGCGTCTGGAGTCGCGGTCGCTCCCGCGTCTGCGTTGGCATCCGCGTTTGCGTTGGCATTTGGGTCCGCGTCAGCATCTGCGTCCGGGTCTGGAGCCGCGCCTGCGCCAGCGTCGGCGTCGGTAGCGGCGTCTGCGGCCGCATCGGCACTCGCATCCGCATCCGCGTCGGCGTCGGCGTCCGCATCCGCGTCGGCGTCGGCGTCCGCATTCGCGTCTGCGTCGGCGTCCGCATCCGCGTCTGCGTCGGCGTCCGCATCCGCATCCGCATCGGCGCTGGCATCGGCGTCGGCACTGGCGCTGGCATCGGCGTCGGCACTGGCGCTGGCATCGGCGTCGGCATCCGCGCTGCCATCCGCATCGGCGATTCCGCTGGCAACCGCGTCCGGCGCAGCATCGCCGCCCTCGGCTACATCGTCGTCCTCGGTCGCGGCTTCGGCACCCTCCGCTGTGTCGACCACCGCCGCCTTGGGCACGACGATGATGTCCTCCTCGCCCGTGTCTCCGTCCCAGGTCCTCGGGTCGTCCAGGCCGAGCTCGCTCACGTCGACTGCGGGCGTCAGGGAGTCCCCATCGGCGCCATCGCGGCCGGCGGCGAGCGCGCCCTCGTCGACCGAACCCTCCTGCAAGGTCGCGGATCGTGTCGATGGCCCCAGGTCCCCGCTTGGCAGGTCCCCGCCTGGCAGGTCGGCGCCTGGCAGGTCGGCGCTCGGCAGGTCGGCGCTTGGCAGGTCCCGGCTTGGCAAGTCGTCGGGCAAGCCGCGCGCCAGACCCTCGGCTTCGCCGCCGGAGAGCGTGAGCATGGCATCGGGAACGTCGAACTGCTCGAAGTCGTCGAACTCGCCTTGGTCGCCGTCGTCTATGTCGTCATCGCGATCGAATGCGTCGCCGTCGCTGACGTCGCTGACCTCGCTGTCGTCGAGCACGACGTCGGCGTCGTCGACGCGGGCTTCGTCGTCTTCGACCTGATCGCTCATGTCGGCCGGCGCGTAGCTCGCGTCTAGCGGACTCTCCGCAGCCGGTGCGTCGGCGTCGACAGCGGCGTCGGCGGGCATGAAGCCCGGCGGCGGCGGCGGAATCGCTGCGGC
>CALGHC010000204.1 GCA_937915965.1 uncultured Myxococcales bacterium | reverse complement strand
GAGGACGCTGTGCGTCTGACCATCGGTGGTTTTGGTACCTGGATCCTCGACGACGCGCGCTTTGCGTTCGACGGCACCTCGAGCACGGGCCTGACCGGCAAGGGCGCCAACAGCACCCTCGATCCGCGTTGGAAGGACGCGCCCTTCGCGATGACAGTCGAGCTGCTTGAGGAGACCGGAGCGCCGGTCGCCATCCCCGACGCGAAGATCGATGTCGTCGATTCGGCGATCGCCGGCGCCGTACTTGGCAAGCCGTCGCTGCCGGCAGGCATGGAGGTGGGCGGCACGTTCCTGCGCTGGTCCGCGCCGGCCAACGACGATGACCTCGACTTCCCCAAGGATCCGGGCGGCGCGTGCAGCCTCGACCGCGGCCAGCGTGGGCCGCTGACGCTGGTGCTGGTCCTCTTCGCCGCGATCGCCGTGCTGGTCGGCTGGCGACGGCGCACACACGCACAATAGTCTACTTGATGAATCTCAAGCACTAGCCAAATGTATGCTGTGCATATGGCTAGCGATTGGCCGCGAAGCGCGCGGCAGGTGAACCGGCGGGCTGTCTTGGCGGGCTGCTAGTCCGTGCAGTCGTATTGGACGGCCAGCGGGCCGCCCTTGACCACCCCGCAGGTCTTCGGGCAGAGGACGAGCTTCTTGGGAAGCGCCGGATTGTCGACGGTCCAGCCCCCGGCATCGCCGCACTCTGCGAGCTGGGCGACGCCGGCGAGGGGCAGCGGGTCCTTTTCGCCGTAGGTGACCTTCAGGGTCACGAGCAGGTCGGTCTCGCCGATCAACAACGGCGGCAGGGCGTAGCTGCAGGTCGGGTTGTCCTTGTCGGCGATGTAGGAGGCGAGGGTCGCGAGCTTGGCATCCCAGTCGTCGGCACAGATCGGCGACAGCATGCCACCTGAATCCTTGCTGAGCGCCTCGTAGACCTTGCCGGCCTTGGCGGCGCTGGCGCAGCCCTTCACGGGGACCTCGCCGGTACCGACAATGCTGTGGAAGGTCCACTGTGGCGCGAAGCCGACCGAGGCGAGCTTCTTGCCGATCTCGGTGATGAACCACTCGGCGGTCTTGGCGCTCTCGTCGTCGGTCACGGCGACGAAGTGGTGGCTCGCGTCCTTGCGCAGGAAGTCGACGTACTTGCCCCACTCGCTGACCAGACGGTACAGGCCGAGCGTGCTCGAGACGTACTCGACGACCAGCAGGAGCTTGTCGCCGTTGCTGCAGTCCTTGCCACCCAATGGTCCGGGCACGCACAGCTCGCAGCACGCGGTCGATTTGCCGATGAGGACGATGTGGTGGTCGACCCCCTGGTCGGTGAGGTCGGCGGCGAAGGCGTTGAGCTTGCTGGTGACCGCCGCGGTCTCCTGGCCCATGCTGCCGGAGGGGTCGACGAAGAGCACGACGTCGGCGAGGTGATCGGACTGCGGCGGCACCAGGGTCGCGGGGCAGTAGACGATGTCGACGCACGCTCCGGCCTTGCACGCTTTGCCGTCGGCGCAGGTGTCGATCTCCCAGCCGCTGCCGTCCTTGGAACAGGCCGCCAGTTTGCCGCTGACACATTCGGTCACGCCTGGCTCGCAGGTCTGGGGCAGACACTTGCCGCTGTTGCAGACCGCGTTGGGGCCGCACGACTCCATCTTCCAGCCGGTGCCGGTCGCGTTGCAGGTGAGCTGATTGGCGACGTCCTGGCACTTGGTCAGGCCCCCTTGGCAGACCTTGGCCATGCATCCCTTCTCCGTGCAGATCTGACCGCCGGCGGCGCAATCCTCTACCAGCGTGCCGCTCTGGCCGTTGACGGCGCAGTGGTAGCGCTTGCCGCCGGCGCAGTAGAACGCGCCCGGCGGACAGACATAGGCCTTGCACCCGCCGGCCTGGCACGAGGTGCCTGGGTCACAGGGCGCGAAGTCCCACGACGAGCCGTCGGCCTCGCAGATGGCCAGCTGCGCGAAGCCGTCGCAGACCTCGGCGCCAGCCTTGCAGCTCTTGGGCACGCACGCGCCGTCGACGCAGACCTGATCGCCCGAACAGGGCAGGAGCAGGTTGCCGCCGGTGCCGTTGCTGTTGCACTGCCAGACCTCTGTGCCGGCGCAATAGACCTTGGCCTGGATGCAGACGAAGGCTTCGCACTTGCCCGCCAGACAGGCCTGACCCTGACCGCAGGGGGTCTGCACGGTCTCCGATCCATCCGCCTTGCAGGTATTGATCGACGCACCGTCGTTGCTGCAGGTCGCCACTCCCGGCTGGCAGGGCAGCTCGACACAGCCGCCGAGCTTGCAGACCTTGCCGCCGTTCGCGCAGTTCTCGACCACCTCGAGGGCGTCCGCCTCGTCGTTGCAGACCTTGAGCACCTGGCCGTCACAGCTCAGCTCCCCCGGCGGGCAGAGAGGCGCCTTGCACACACCGCCGAGACACTTGTTGTTGTCGGGGCAGGGGATGGGCTGCCAGCCGGCGCCGTCGGGCTTGCAGGTCGCCAGCGAGGTCGCGTCGCCGCAGATGACCGTGCCGGGCTTGCACTCGGCCGAGACGCACTGGCCGCCCACGCAGGTCTGTGGCTTCCCTTCGGCGTCTGTGGCGCTGCAGGTGCCGGCGAGCTCGACCGCCATGCCGTCGGCGCTGCACTGCATCACGTCGGCGCCCTCGCAGAAGAGGCTGTCGGGCTGGCAGACCGCCGCCTTGCAGGTCGGGATGCCGTCCACGATGAAGCACGCGCCCTCGTCTGCGCAGGGCGCGGTCTTCCACTCGGCGCCGCTGGTCGCGCAGGTGAGAATCGCGCCTTCGCCGCAAACAACCTGATTTGGCACGCAGATCTGAATCAGGCACGTGCCCGCGATGCAGGTCTCGTTGGCTTTGCAGGGCTGTTCGTCGCGCACCGAGGTACCGCGGGCGCCGCAGGTCACGATCGAGTTGCCCTTGCACAGCTTGTCGCCCGGATTGCAGACCACGAGCGCGCACGCGCCGTCCTCACAGGCCTGGTTCTTGCCGCACGCCTTGGTCGTCCACTTCGCGCCCTCGGCATCACAGACCTTCACGGAGTACATGCCATCGCATGCGCTCGCGCCGGCCTTGCAGACGCCGGCGACGCACTCGCCCGTGTCGCAGTGCGAGTCGGCGTCGCAGTCGCCATCGTGCACGCAACCCACGCACACACCTGCGCTTTTGTCGCAGACCTCGTCGCCCGCGCAGTCCTTGGCGGTGGCGCAGTCGGTTGGCTTGATGACGCACGCGTGGTTCACGCAGATATCGCCCTCGTCGCAGTCCTCGTCGCCGACGCAGGGGACACAGACCGCGGTGCCCGCGTCGCAGAGCAGACCAAAGGGGCTGCAGTCCTTGTCCGACTTGCACGTCAGCGGCGGTCCGCTCGTGTCGGGGACGGTCGCGGTGTCGGCTGCGGCGTCGACCGCGGTGGCGTCCTCGTCGGTCGTCTCGGCCCCGGTGGTGTCGTTTCCGGGCGTGGCTTCCTCGTCGCCGCCGCAGCCGCCGCTCAGGGTGAGGGCGAGCGTCGCCAGGATCGCGGCGTGGCTTCGCGCGGTGGTGAAGGCGCGTGTGGGGGTGACCATGGCGAGCTCCAGGGCAAACTTGGGGTCGACATTGTAGCAGGTTCTGGCGTGGTGCGTAGCCGTCTACAACGGGCCGCGGGTGTGGTTCACAATTCCGGGTCTGCAGCCGCGCCTGTGATCGGCAGCCGTTCG
>CALGHC010000203.1 GCA_937915965.1 uncultured Myxococcales bacterium | reverse complement strand
TGGAGAGCGGGGGGGGCTGCCGGATTGCACGTAGCCCCCGCCACAACAGCACCGGTCGCTTTGGAATGCGCTGGGACTGTGCTGCGACTCGGAACAGAGAAGGGGACCCGATGGGCTTGGCGTTGAACGATTCAGTCGACCAGCGCGTGCAAGAGGACAACCGGGACAAGATCCTGGTGGCCAGCTATCAACGGGGCAACAGCAACGCTCTCGGCGAGCTGTACCGGCGCCACAGCGGCCGCGTCGAATCGGTCGCACGAAGCGTCGTCGGACCGTCGAGCGAGCTCGAAGACCTGGTCCAGGACGTGTTCATCGAGCTGCAGCGTTCCCTCTTCGGCTTCCGCGGCGACGCCCGCTTTACCACCTGGCTGCACCGCATCACGGTCAACGTCGCGCTGCAGTACCTGCGTCGCGGCAAACGCAAAGGCTTCTTGCGCTGGCTGTCGTTGGACGCGGTGCGACCGGCGCGGGCTCTGCACAACCCGGAGGGGCGCGCCGAGGCCCGCGAAACGGTCGCGGCCCTCTATGAAGTACTCGGCAAACTCTCGGACAAAAAGCGCATAGTCTTCACGCTTTTCGAACTTGAGGGCCTCTCTCTCGAGGAGATCGCGGCCACGGTGGGGACCAGCACCAACACCGTCAAGTCGCGACTCCACCACGCACGACTCGAAGTTTTTGAAGAGGTCCGCAGCCGCGGTCTGCTGCCCTCGTATGCTTTGCAGGTGATCAAATGACTGCGACCGACACACAAATGCGATGCCCGAACCTCGACGTGTGGATGGCCTTCAGCCAGACCCGAAGCGAGGCTGTCGCTGGCCTCTTTGGCCCAACGTGGAATAGGGCCGCGTTGGAAGACCACCTCGACCAATGCGGCGACTGCACGCGGCAGCTCGACGAGGCGCAGCGCTTCCGCGCACTGCTATCGCGCAACCGCGCGCCAGGACTCAGCGACGCCCAACGAGACGTGCTGCGCGAGCGCGTCGAGCTGATGGCTGGCGAGCGCGTGTCCGCGCCGGCGCGGCTGCCGACAGGAATGCTTTGGGCGGGCGCGTTGGCGGCGGCGATAACGGCCTTTGCCGTGGTCGGCTGGCAGATGCTGGCCGAGATCCCGGTCGAGACGGTGGCGACCCGGGTCAGCGAGACCCAGGTCGCAGCGATGGCGGCGACGGCAGACCTGCGAGTCGGCGCGATCGAGGGAAGCATCGAGGTCGCCGACGGCCGCGGCGCGTTCCATCCACTACAAGCCGGGGTGGCGATCGAGGCCGGGATGCAGCTGCGTGCTCCAGGCGGTGGCGAGGGCGTCGGAGTCAACCGACTCACCGTGCCCGGACAGTTCGAGATGCGCATGCAGCCGAAGTCGGAGTTGACCGTGCTGGCGACGAGCCGCTGGGAGACGTTCTTCCGGCTGCAGCGGGGCGAGATCAGTCTACACGTTGCCCCACGCGCTGCAGGCGCCCATTTCGGGGTCATGATAGGGGCGTTCCGGGCGAGCGTCGTGGGCACCCGCTTTGTCGTTCGGCATCGCGAAGACGGGGCCGCCAGCGTCGACGTCAGCGAGGGAGTTGTGCAGGTCGACCGTGCGGCGACCCCCCGCGACGGCCGCGACGAGACAACGATGATGGTTCACGCGGGTCAGCGCTGGCGCCACGACGCCGGTCGATTGGAGTTGGCACCCATTCCTGTGCCGGCGGCGGTTTCGGACCGCGACCCGGCCAAGGCACAGCCCGCAGGCGCAGCGACTGAAGCAGGGCTCGAGGCCGAGGCGGCGACAACCAGCACCGAGGCGAGCGCGCCGGCCGACGACGGCGAGGCGCGCACAGGACAGAACCCGCGGGAAGGAAAGGCGGCTGCGCGCGCGAGCGAGCCAAGCCAGCGGGGACCGCGCTACATCGTGCTTGAGCTGCCGCCGCAGCGAATGAGCGACGAGGAGATCGGGCGCCTCAAGGCATTGGAGGCAGCGGCCGCCGGCCGTAGAGGCGACAGCGAGGCCCCCTAGGGCGCCAGCCGGAGCGTGAAACAGCGAACGAAATGGCACAGCAAGACCGCGTTCGGTGAGTCGCTACAGGTCAAGCGCGCCAGCCGCGCCGTCGAAACAGCCATATCCCAGGCCGATCAGCCAGACGGGTTCCTGCCCATTTCGCAGCATCGACTCGACCGCGATCCAACCCTGCAGACCCCACGCGCGCTCCGGTCGCCAAGCGAGCGCGCCCTCGACTCGCCAGGTCGCGTCGACGCGGGCGGCAGTCCAATCCCAGGCGGGTCCGGCGGAGAGCGCGAGTGAAGGCACCCAGGTCAGCGCGTCGATGATCAGACGGGCGTGAGCGAGCGCAGCGCTGGAGCCGTCTCCGTCGAGGTCGTGGCGATCCTGAAGAGCCGCACCCAGCGCCCAAAAATCGCTGACGTTGCGGAGCCAACGGACATCGGCACCGACGACGAGGCCTGCGTCTGTGACGCCCCCCGCGACGTGGCCCCACCACTCGTGCTCTCCGGCGGCTGCCCCGGCGGACGCCGCCGCAACCGTGAGCGCCGCCCACACCAGCGTGGCGGCGATGATCCTCGGGCCGCGAAAACCGATCGCCATAGTTCAGCCCTCCAGGCCGAGCGCGTCGAAGAACTCGGCCTCGCTGGCGATGCGTGGCCTACCGGTGGTCTCCTCGAGCTTGCGCGCTTTGGTGAGCTTGGTCGATGGCCGCGCGGACTCGAGCTCATCGCCCCCCACGACGAGCACGGTCGTTTCGGCGGTGATCGAACCACCTGAGCGGGCGCCGTGGCGACTGACCAGCTGCTGGGCGTCGCGACGGCTCATGCGGGTGAGGGTGCCTGTGAAGACGACGACCTCGCCATGCAAGCGCGGCGAGGCGTCGGTGGGGGCGTCGTCGGCAGGGGCCACGAGCTCGATCTCAGCGAGCAGCCGGTCGATGAGCGATGCCTGATCAGCGAGGCCTTCGACGATGGACCGCGCCGAAAGGTCGCCCAGCGAGTGAAGCTCAGCGATCTCCTCGACCGTTCTGCTGCGCAGATCCCCGACCGACCAACGTGCCGTCAGGAGAGATGCGGCGTGGTGACCGAGGCCGTCGACCCCAAGCGCTCGCACGAAGACTTCGCTTTCGACGCGGCGCTGCCGTTGGATCTCGGCGACGAGCTTCTCGGCGAGAGCCGGCCCCATGCGAGGCAACGGCAGCAGGTCGGCCGGGCGCAGGTGGAAGAGGTCGGCCGGGTCGCGGACCAGGTGGTGCTCAAGGAGCGCGTCGACAACCTTCTCCCCGAATCCGTCCATCTCCAGGGCCCTCGTGAAGTGCGTGAGGCGCCCGCGCTGCACGGCCGGACAATCGTCTGGGGCAGCACAGCGCAGCACTGTCGTCGTCTCGGTGCGGCCGTCCACTTTGCGCGGCGTGCCGTCCACCGCAACCGCCGCCCCCCCGCACGATGGGCAGATTGCCGGTGCGGCGAACGCGTCGTCGCCACCGCCGTGATTGGCCTCGACGTGTGGGATGACGCCGCCGCGGCGGGTCAAGCGCAGCAGGTCACCGCGGTGCAAGCCCAGGCGCAAGAAGTTGGAGAGGTTATGGAGCGTGGCGCGGGTCACGCTGGCACCCGAGAGCTGCACCGGCTCGACGATCGCGACGGGCGTGATAGTGCCGGTTCGCGACAAGCTCCACTCGACCTCCTCGACCGCCGAGACGTCGCTGTCGCCCTGAAACTTGTAGGCGATCGCCCAGCGAGGGTGGTGCGCGGTCGCGCCCAGGCGTACCTGAGTAGCGACATCGTCGATCTTGAAGACGACGCCGTCGAGCTCGTAATCGAAGCTGCCGCGTGCAGCGGCGATGCGGTCGCACACGGCCTGGGCCGCGTCGACGGTGCACGGCTCGGTCTCGACCGGGGTGAAGCCGATATCGGCGAGCAACCGGGCCTTCTCCTGCTCGGTCGAAACGTCGCAACCAAGCAGGTCATAGGCGAAAAACGCCAGATCTTCGAGCGGGATCCCTGGGGACTCCTTGGACTTCATCGCGCCTGCGGCGGTGTTGCGCGGGTTGGAGAAGCGGTCCGCGACGCGGGCAAATGCAGAGAGAGGCAGGTAGACCTCGCCGCGAACCTCGATGGCGGCCGCGCTGCCGAGGCGGTCGACGTCGATGGACGTCGGGATCGACGGGATCCGGCGTGCGTTTTGGCTGATGTTCTCGCCACGCCGGCCGTCGCCCCGGGTAGCGGCGACGAGGAAGCGACCGCGCGCATCGTAGCGGATGGAGCAGGCGAGCCCGTCGACCTTGGGCGAGGCGACGAGCGTGCCGCCCAGGCCCTTCTCCCATTGAGTGAGGCCCGCGGCGTCGTAGCACTTGTCGAGAGACAGCATCAAGGCCGTATGATCGACCTTGTCGCCCGCTGCGCCCTGGTCTTCGTCGACGTCGGCGGCCGCGCCGACCTGAGCGAGAATGGGTGCGCCGGCGTCGACGAGCTGCAGGCGGCGCACGAGGCGGTCGTAGACGGCGTCTGGGATCACCGGATCATCGTCGATGAAGTAGCGCCAGTTGTGAAAGCGGATGGCCTCGGCGAGCTCAGCAGCGTTGAGACCGTCGATATCGCGATCGATATGCGGCGCGAGCGCTGCCGAGTCGGTCCGGGTGGCGGCCGACCGGCGCACTGCGCCGGCCTTGCGCGACGGCGGCTTCTTGTCCGATGGCATTGCGGCTCCGGCGAATGCGGGCCCCGGCTCGGCATGCCGAGGCGGACGACCAAGGGCGAGGCGCAGTTCTAGCAGAAGGCGACCGCGGAGGCATCCCTGACGATTGGGCAGCGGGCACGGCGCTGGCCTGGGCGTCGCCGTGGCAGCGGTCTGGCCTTGACCTCTTTGGTTCAGGCGGGCGGCGAATCCCGCCACGCGGTGGGGAAGTCGCGAGAACCACGCTTCTCGCGACTGGGGGCCGAGCCCCGGCCCCCCAAGCCAAGAGACGCGAACTGGCAGCGATCAGCGGCCTTGAGAACGAAGCCCCGGATTTGGAACCGCGCCCCTGCGCGGACGCGATGCTTGCCGGTGTGGCGCCATGCTGATAGTGTGCGCAGCCGCGCGGTCGCGCCCGTTCGACCTTTGGTCTCGGCGGGATCGGCGCGCACTCCGGGCCACGGCTGAACGACCGCGGCCGTTCAACGCACACCGCCATGTCGACAGCGAGGCGGAGATCGGTGATCCGGCAGGCAGCCTGCGCGCCAGCGGAGAGACCGACAGTGGCGCCACTGGTGGCCAGAGCGCCTGGTCCGGCACTATGCCCGGCCCAGCAGTCCCCGTAGCTCAGAAGGATAGAGCATTCGCCTCCTAAGCGAAGGGTCACAGGTTCGATTCCTGTCGGGGACGCCATCCGCGCAAGCGCTGGCGACGCGACCGGCCGGACGTGCGCCGTGCGCACCCCGACGGGCGCGCGCCGCGATGGAGAATCGCACACACCTACCCCAAGACGGCAGCCCTGAACCGCGACCGCGGAACTGATTCCATGGCGGTGACTCTGAATTCGAGTCCCGCGCTGGCCCGGCTGGCCCGAGAACCAGAGGAAAGACTGAATGAGTGAGACGAAGACCGACATCAGCGAGACAAACGCAGCCTCGAGCGACACAAGTTCGACGGCACCAGAGACGAGGGCACCGGAGACGAGGGCACCAGAGACGGCGGCACCAGAGACGGCGGCATCAGATGCGGCGACGGCGCCGATGACGAGCGCGTTCGTTCGCGAGCCCGAGCCCGTCTTCGACGCGGCCGCCGCGCTGCGCGAGGCGACCCTGCAGAATCGAAACGCCGGCGCCGGCAAGTACGGCGCGGTGATCGACTTCACCACCGACCGCCGTCCGGCGAAGATGCATCGGGAGGTCAAGCCCGAGAGCATGATGGAGTCCGGTGTGGCGATGGCGTCGCTCGACCTGCCCGAGTCGGTGCAGCGCGCCTTGGACGACCTGGGATTCACGCAGTGCACACCAATTCAGGCCGAGACGTTGCCGCTGGCGTTGAACGGCCGCGACATCGCCGGCCAGGCACAGACGGGCACGGGCAAGACCGCCGCCTTCCTGGTGACGATCTTCAAGGAGCTGCTGGAGAGCGAGCGTCTGCACCCAACCGCGCCGCGTTCCGTGATCGTCGCGCCGACCCGCGAGCTTGCCCTGCAGATCGCAGAGGACGGCGACAGCATCGGCCGCTACACCGACCTCAACGTGGTGAGCGTCTATGGTGGCATGGACTGGGAGAAGCAAGCCCGCGAGCTCGAGGCACCCGTCGACGTGCTGGTCGGCACACCGGGCCGCATGATGGACTACATGAAGCGAGGCCTCATCGATCTGCGCCACGTGCAGGTCGTCGTGATCGACGAGGCCGACCGGATGTTCGACATGGGCTTTGTCCAGGACATCCGCTTCATCCTCTCGCGCTGCAACGAAGAGCGCCAGACGCTCCTGTTCTCAGCGACCTTCACCTTCGAGGTGATGCGCCTCGCGAGGCGATTCACCCGCGACGCGTGGGAGGTGCGCATCGCCCCCGGCGAGGTCACGGCGTCGAGCGTCGAGCAGAAGGTCTACCACGTCGGCGACCGCGAGAAGCTGCCGCTGCTGCTGTGGGCGCTCGAGAGTCTGAACCCACATCGGGTGCTGATCTTCGTGAACACGAAGCGAACAGGCGACTACCTGCACTTCAAGCTGGGCCACAACAACCAGCGCGTGGGGTACATCAGCGGTGACATCGGCCAGGTGCGGCGAATGAAGCTCATCGAGGAGTTCAAGGCGGGCGAGATCCGGTTGCTGGTCGCGACCGACGTCGCCGCCCGCGGCCTGCACATCGAGGACGTCGACCTGGTCGTGAACTACGACGTGCCCAACGACGCCGAGGACTACGTGCACCGAATCGGCCGCACGGGTCGCGCCGGCGCCAAGGGCACGGCCATCATGCTGGCGGACGACCGCCTCGTCGAGAACCTGCCGGCGATCGAGCGCTACATCGACATGCGAATTCCCCACGAGTTCCCTGGCGACGACATGTTTGTCACCGACCAGGCGCCTTCGTACCGCAAACACATGGCTGGCCAGCGCCGCGATGGGCCCGACCGCGGCCGCCCGGGCGGCGGTGGCGGCGGGC
>CALGHC010000202.1 GCA_937915965.1 uncultured Myxococcales bacterium | reverse complement strand
GAGCCGACGCCCGAGTCCGAGCCTGTCCCCGAGTCCGAGCCGGCGGCCGAGTCCGAGCCGGCGGCCGAGTCCGCAGCGCTGTCGGCACCGGCGTCTGCGGCGGCGCCCAGCGTCGTTGCGGCCGAAGCGGTGTCGGCGGAGGTGTCCCCTCCGCCACCACCACATGCGTTGGTCGTCGCGGCGATGACGACTGCCCCGACGAGCGCGGCGAGGACGAAGCCGTGTGACGAGAAGAACCTGGCCAAAGCTGGTGAACGACGCACGACGAACCTCCCGCGACACGGCGCGCGGACGATGGAGACCACCCCGCCCAGGGCGCATACAAGACCGCATACGAGACCGCAACCGTCGCTGTCCGTTCACAGCGCGCAGCGACTTCTTCGGCCGCAGGCCTTCGACGAAAGGCGGCTGCACGGGCCCGACTGTCCTGCTACGCTGCGGCCGCGACGTCACGAAGGACCGCTCCGCAGAGGAAACCAGACGATGAACAGACTGCCCTGCCCGGCGACAACTGCGTCCCTGATCCTGGTCACCGCCCTGGGCGTCGCCAGCGGCTGCGGCGGCGACGAGAACACCAAGAACGACGCGGCGGTCGCCGACGTGGCGGCTGCAACGGACGTCGGCCAGGACGGCGAGTCCGACGCTGCCCCCGCCGACGACGGTGCCGCGGACGACGGTGCCGCGGACACCGGGCCCGCCTACGACTGTGGCGCCGGCTGCGCGGGCTTCGAGGTCTGCAAGTCCCTGCCCAACGAGGTGTGCCTTTCGCTGTGTGACGACGCTGCGACGGCGAGCGGCGCCCAGACCTGCATCCAGACGACCAGCGACTGCGATGCGTTCGCGACCTGCATGTGGCCCATCGCCGAAGAGAGGCCGCCGGCGCTGCGCAGCTTTGACGCGGGGCCGACGGGCACGGGCTACCGCGACCTGGCCGGCGACTTCACGGTGCCGACGACGGCGGGAGATTGGCACTTCGCCGACCGCTTCGACGGCAACGACGGCATGATCTTCGTCTTCATGGGCGCCGGCATCTACAAGCTGCAGGGCGGTGGCGACTACCTCGAGGCGATCTGGAAGGGCGCCAGCGAGACCGACCTCGCCAAGATGCTGAGCTGGTCGCCGCCGGGGACCCACTACTTCTTCGTCGGCTACCGCGACGCCAACGGCGCGGACCACAGCGGCGCCTACGTCGCCGACATCGAGCAGCGCCTCGCCAAGGTGCTCGCCGCGATGCCCGCCAAGGAACGCGCGCACTGGCAGCAGCGGCTCCACTTTGTGACCAAGCGGGCGCCGTCGGGACTGGAGGCGCCGGGGCCGGATACCCTCGGCGGCTGGCTGGGCGAGTACACCCGGGCACGCACGCCGGCGTCGTTTGGCATCGACCGCTTTCAACGGATCCGCCAGACAGGGCTGCTGTCGGTGGTCGGTTCGTCGGCGATCATGATGGAGCACCTCGCCTTCGAGGCCCGTTACTACGCGTTCGAGTCGGGGCGCGCGGCGAAGTTTGGCGACGAGGGCGTGACGTTCGTGCCGTTGATCGATCAGGTCTCGACCGGCGGCCAGACCATCGACGTCGAGCTTCCGTCCAAGGCGGAGATGGCGGCCTTCGATACGCTGGAGATCGATCTGTCGCAGTACTGCAAGGACCACAACGACACCAACTGCTTCGAGTGGGACTACAAAGCCGATCTGCGCGTCGCCGAGCGGCCCGCCAGCGAGGACAACCCGGATGCCGATACACCGTGCCAGATCGCGGTGGGCGCCAAGGCAGCCAAGGACGAGACCCTGGGCGCGTGCAGCCTGGCCGCCGGCGCCACCGAGGTGGTGGTGTGCAGCGCGAACGCAGACTGCACAGCGGTGGGGAGCGAGAGCGTCTGTGAGGGCTACCAGGCCGCGGCCGAGGCGGTCGAGGCCGTCGCCGCTGACACACTGGCCTGCGCATGCATCACGCCGCTGCAAGAAGAGGTCGAACGGGCGCGCACCTGCGGCGTCACCGTCAAGGCGGTCGCCGAGGTTCCCGGCCACTGCAAGGCGGCTGCTGAGGTCGCTTGTTCCAGCGACGGCGACTGTAGCTCGGGGGATGTGTGCGAGGGCTTCGTCGCGGCGGTCCCAGCCAAGACCGGTTACGGCGGCTGCGGGTGCAAGAACGGGCCGAGGATCCAACGGTGGATCACCAGCTATCACCGCGAGGGCCGCTGGATCACCGACGCCAGCCCGGCCCTCTACTGGCTGCGCAACGGCGGCAAGGTGCGTTTCAAGTACAACGGGGCGTATCCGTATGTCGCGTCGCTGCGCCTGCGTCTGCGCAACCTGGGCAAGGGCGCGATGCGACCCGTGCAAGAGGTCGAGCTCTTTGGCGGCGGTGGCTTTGGCAAGAACTACAACGACAAGTACGAGCCGATCGCGGTCGAGGTGCCAGCCACGGCGAAGAAGGTCGAGCTGGTCGTCGACGTCACCGGCCATGGCTTCGGCAAGGACACGGCAAACTGCGCCGAGTTCTGCAACCACACCCATCACTTTTCCTTCGCGAGCGAGGGCGGCGGTGGCCAGACCTTCGTGCGTGACCAACCCTACGTGGGTGACTTCTACGGCTGCGCCGAGCAGATCGCGTTCGGCGTCGTACCCAACCAATACGGCACATGGACGCTGGGTCGCGGCGGCTGGTGCCCCGGCTACGAGGTGCCGTTGACGATCTGGGACGTCAGCGCAGAGGCGAAGCCGGGTGCGACCGTGACGGTCACCTACAAGGGGATGCTGGCCGGCAAGCCCTACGATCCGGTGGCGCTCGACGCGTCAACGGGAGGCTTCGGTGGTCAGATCGACATGCGCAGCTGGCTGCTGATCTACGAGTAGGCGTCCGGGCCGCGGCGATGAGGCGGCGGCGGCGGCGGCGGCGGCGGCGGCGGCGGCG
>CALGHC010000201.1 GCA_937915965.1 uncultured Myxococcales bacterium | reverse complement strand
CGTGCCTGCGTGCGGGTGGCTGGCCGGCCATCGCCCCGGCTTGTGCCCCCTGTCGCGTGTCGTCGCGCCTGCGCATCTTCCTGGCCTCCGCTTGTCGCCGTCTGGTGGTAGCTGCTGACCGACCGCTCGGCGCTGCCGGCCACCTGCTCTCTGGTTTCGGTTCGCGACCTCGCCCCGGTCTTCAAGGTACGGATGCCGCTGGTCTGGCGCAAACCTGCGGGCCTGCCGCCCTGGCTGTAGAACGTTCGATACCGGGCAATAATTCCGCGAACCTATAACTCACCTGCAGGTCCGGAATCGCACCCTCGGGTCGGGAATGGAGCCGCGGCGCCGTTCAGCCGCGGCTGCGCGCCGTTTGGGTCGACAACCCGAGCGCCTACCGCCACTTTCTTGATGCCACGCCCGCCCTCATGCATGGTCGAAGGCAGGGTTGGGGAGAGTCGCGCTCCAGGGGCCCATCTCAGGCGAGCTGTCGCTGCGATCGGATCGCAGCGCGCGACAGGGGCAAACGAGGAGAGCGTGGTGTCGGGCAAGCGGTCCCAACGTGGTGCAGATGGGCGAAGGTCGGTTGGCCTGTGGCTCGCTGGCGCCGTGTGTGGCCTCGCCGCCAGCGCAATGGCTGCCTCGCCCGGGGTCACCGAGCGCGACGACCGAACCGTCCCTGCTGCAGCGATCGATGACCCGGCTGCGGTACTGCGGGGCGTCTCGGCGCGAGTCGCCGGACCTCCCGCTCGCCTCGCCGACGACGCGTCGTTCTCCGCCGACGCCGACACCGGCGCCGACTCCGACGCGGACAGCGACACCAAAGCAGGCGCGGCCGCGGCTGAAGCGGCGCTCGATGTCAACGAAGGCGGCAGCCCGCGCGCAATGGCCGTCTCCCGCTCCGTCGGTGAACCCGAATCCGGTCGCGTCGTCGGCGCCGTCGAGCTGCCGCGGCGTGCGCCCGGGCTGATGCGGCTGAAGGTCGTCGGCAAACGCGATACCGGCTGGGGCACGTCGACCCTCGTCGCCTTCGTCGCTCGCACGGCCCGCACCCTCGCGGCGCTGCCTGATCACCGCGGCGTGCCGCTTCGCGTGGGAAATCTCGGACTTCGCGACGGGGGCGAGCTGCCCTGGAGCCACTCGCACCGCTCTGGCCGCGACGTCGACCTCGCCTTCTACGCGGTCGACTCGCGCGGCCGACCGGTCGCGATCGACGACTTCGTCGCGTTTGACGCCAACGGTCAGGCCCGCCACCGCGGTCGTCGCCTCCGCTATGACACGGTGCGCAACTGGAGCGTGGTGCGCGCGATGCTGAGCGACGCGGCTGTCGACGTGCAGCACATCTACGTCGCCGAGCCCCTGCGGGAGCTGTTGATCGATCACGCACGCGCGATCGGCGAGCCCGAGGCGTTGATTCAGCGTGCGGGCGTCGTGATCAGCGAGCCTGCCTTCGCCGGCGTACACGACGACCACTTCCACGTGCGCCTCTACTGCACCCGCAACGAGATCGTTGCCGGCTGCTTTGACACCGGACCTCGGTGGCCGTGGGTCGAGCGCTTCGACCGCGCCGTTGGTATGCACGTCGATCGCGCGATCGCTGCCCTCGGCGAGCCAGACGCCACCCTGCGCCGCGCGGCGGTCGGGACCCTCGCCGCTCTGCATGTGGACGACCGCCGCGCGACCGAGGCGCTGGTGTTCACCGCCGCTCACGACGACCTCGCCGAGATTCGCGCCAGCGCCCACGCCGTGCTCGCCCGCCACGGTTCGCCGTGGTCCTTCCCTGCGCTGCTGCGCACGGCGACCCGCATGTCCGACCCCACACGCACGCTGCAGCTGATCGAGACCTCGCTCGCGGTCGCGAGGCCCGCGCACGCCGCCAGCCTGATCGGCATGCTCGGTCCCGACTGCGGCGGCTTCGCCGCACGCCTCGCCCC